>JASFKY010000067.1:0-14367 GCA_050118395.1 Myxococcales bacterium
GCGTTCGAGTCCTCACAGAAGACGTCGGTCGAAATTACACCCCGCTCGGTGCGGAAGAGAGGACTCGAACCTCCACGTCCTTTCGGACACATGAACCTGAATCATGCGCGTCTGCCAATTCCGCCACTTCCGCAAAAGAGGAGGGGCGAGATAGTGGTTGGCCTCGTCCGTGTCAAGCCAGGTCAGGCGGCAGCCAGGTGCAGGGCGAGCTTGCTCGCGCCGTCCATGGAGACCGCCAACACCAAGCCCTGCATCGTCAGACGGCAACGCGTCTGATCCACCAGCTCTTGGGCATCGAGCCGAATCAGTAGCTCCTGAACGCGGGCGCCCGGGACATCCAGCCAGGTTCCCAACGCCTCGGGCGTCGCGCTCAGGTCGGCACGCCCCATCTGGTACATGGCTTCGAGAAGCTGCCACGCCAGTTTTTCGTCATCTTTTTCCATCTTACGAACAAGATCGCTCAGTACTGATAATCGGTCCAGTTTTTGGTGTTCAGTACGTCCAAAACTTACAGATCTCGCTGATTTTACACGCCTTTCCGATCAGATCTCAAGCTCCAACAGGACGAGCTTGTTGTTGTCCCGCGGGGTGGAGAGCTCGCGGATGGGGCGCCCAGGCACGAGCTTTCGAAAGCGGGCGAGCCGCTTGTGCTCGAGCACGAAAAAAGCGGTCCGGCCTTTGTTCTCCTCGAGCCACTTTTCGATGCGCTTGTTGTCCGTTTCGGCGAACACGTACACGCGGTTGCCGGTGTAGAAGTTCTCTCCCTTCCAGTTCATCTGCCACGCGACCAAGGGCTCATCGGGACCGGTGCGCTCTGCGTAATAGCGCCCGACCAAGCCCCGAATTCCCCAGTGCGGGGCGAGGTCGACCATGTAGACGTTCAGACTCCAGGCACAGAACAGGAAGGCAATCCCTACGAGGGCGCGGCTGGCCACCGCCGTGCACCGGCGCAGGCTCGCCGCGGCCATCGTCAGCACCGTTGCCGCCGAGAAGCCGAGCAGGATGGGCCTGTAATCGAGATGCTCCGGCCACGGCCTTCCGTACTTGTAGATGAAGAGGTCGATCAGCCGCTCGTAGCCTTGCGGCCGCGCGGAAGTGACCCAGCTCAGATCACGCCCGACGAATGCCACCACGCAAGCGCCGGCCACCAGCGCCACGCGCAGGCCCATGCCGAGCCCTTCGGGCAGCGACTGCGGTCGGGATCTGTGCAGATCCCAGCAAGCAAGCGCGACCAACGCCGCGCCGAGGGCGAGGCAAGCTCCTCCAAGGAGGGGCTTCGATTGCTGCATGACCCAATCCTGCACCTGCACCGCATCGGCGGGGATCACCCCGCGAGGGTCTCCCACAAGCCAAGCGAACCCCACCACCAGGCAAGCGCCGGAGACGGCGGCGAGCAGCGTCGAGGGTGCGCGTTTGGGGCCCCACCATGCGGCCAGGGCGATTCCGATGAGGACGCCCAGCGGAACCAACGTAGGCAGGATGTAGTGATGAAACTTGGTGACCATTGCGCTGAACAAGACGAACGACGATGTCAGCCACATCGACAGCAGGAGGATGGTTTGCGCGCGGGAATCTCGGGGAGCTCGCGAATACATCCAAAACGCGACCACCCCGGCCGCGGGGATCAGAGCGACCCATGGGAAGGTGGCGTAGCCGAGCTGAGCCAAAAAATACTCGATCGTGCCCTTGTCGCCGTGCACCCCACTAGCGAGACGATTGATGTGGTCGTGGATCAACAGCCGATTGGTGAAAGCCGGGCCGTGGCGTACGTACATGGCCAGGTACCAAGGCATGCTCACCGCGGCGATGACCAGGGCGCCCATCGAAACCCGTAGCTCGCCTCGGCCGAGCAGGCTCCAGCGCCGTGACGCAACGAGATAGAACAGGGCAGCGGCGCCGGGAAGCGCGAGCCCGGGGAGGCCCTTGGCCATGAATGCAACCGCGCACGACAGGTAGAAGGCCGTCATCCACAATGCCCTCACGCGCCTCTCTTTTCGCAGGAGCGCCGCAATGATCCCGAGCATCGTGAGCCACAGCGCCCCCTGCAGGAAGGGCTGGCCCAGGAGCCCTGGTACATGCGGTGATTGGTCGCGAGGGGTGGGGTTTCCGGGCACGTCGAAGTTGCCAGCCGAGCCGTAGAGGAAGCGATCGGGATGCGCCACGAGCCCGACTCCATCCAACCAAGAGATGTTGCGGGTGACGAGATACACGGCCTGAGGAAGAACCAGCGCAAAGATCACGAACAGCACGAGGTGCTGCGAAGACATCCGAAATCGTCCAATCCGAAACGGCGACACCGTCCGGTCGGGGTCCTCTTCGATGGCGAGTAGCAGGCAACACATGGCGACGCTGATCGCCGCGACCAAAGGCAGGTCTGTCATCCCCTGATGGGCGATGAAGAAAAACTGGGGCATCGTCGCCGTGACGAGGGCAGCCAACGCTCCCGCTCGGGGTCCGAAGAACTTGCGGACCGTTCCAAAGATCGCGGCGAGCGCACCGAGCGCCATCAGCAGTGATGGCAAGCGGACAGCCCATTCGGGGTGCAGTGGATGGGCGTCGGGCATGAAGTCGACTCCAAGCACCCCCATCGCCCACGCCTCCATCCAAAAAGGCAGAACGGGTTTCGACCAAAACCAGTGGTCCTGGGCCCACCACAAGCTGATCCAGTCGTTGCGGGCCAAGATCTCGCGCGCGACCTCGGCGTAATGAGTCTCCCACGGATCCCAAAGACCGGTGGCACCAGCCAGGGGCACGTAAAGGACGCTGATCGCGAGCAAGACTGCCAGCCCCGGCCGCCTGACGGCGGGGGGCGCGAGGCAAAGCAAGGCCAAGACGAGGGTGAGGGGCAATCGTTCGTAGCCTCCGACCACGCAGCCGAAGACCAGGACCGCGAGCGCGAGACCTGCCCAGGCCAAGGGGGATCCTCGCTCGCCCGGCTTCGGACCGAGGCTGGTTCGACGCCAATCCCGGGGCGGACCTTCGGGTTCGCGCACGAGCCAGTAGACCCAGGCAGCGGAGGCGATCGATGCGATCAGCGTTGCCCAAAGCGGACCCAATGGAACGGGCTCCCGGTTGGTCATCCATAACCCGAGCGCCATGGTGGCCGCGAGCGCCGTCAAGAGAAGGAAGCGCTGGGTGCCTGATCTCGGTGGATCGGTCCGCACGCCTTCACTCGGATCGCGCCGTGATGGGTCGGAGGTCAAACCGCGTCTGCCCTTCGGCGGGTACTCGGAGCGTTCTGGAATCCTCGGTAGCGAGGCCTTGTCCGCGGTAAAGCGTGATCAGGACTCGATACTCCCCTGGTGCAAGCTTGACGGAGTGGTGGAAGACCGTCGTTTTGGAGCCTGGGTTTGTGAACCGTGCGCTTGCCACGGCGTCCCCGTCATCGAGGTAGTCGACGTCGAGCTCAGTGACGTCAGGCTCCACCTGGTAGGCGACCTCGACGCCGCGCGGCCAGTGCGCCACCAGGCGCTGCGCCACGACGACGATTCCAACGACGGCAATCAAGGTCGCGAGTCGGCGTCGGGTTGACGAGGGCCTTAGATTGGAACTGAGATCCGACATGGCCATCGTTTCTACAACACCGGGAACTAGGCACAACCTTGGCACTAATTGGATACGGTGTTAAAATTCTCAATAGCCCGTATTCTACTATCATGGTCCGCCTTACCAATATTCTGGAAAAGGTGAAGGGATACCATCCCCGAGCGGATACGGATCTGATCAACAAAGCCTACGTCTACTCGGCCCGAATGCACGATGGCCAGAGGCGAAAATCGGGCGACGCCTACTTCACGCATCCCGTCGCGGTCGCCGACATCATTGCGGATATGCGGCTCGACGCATCCAGTGTCTGTGCCGCGCTCCTTCACGACGTGGTGGAGGATTGCGAGATCGAAATTTCCGAGGTCGAAACGGTCTTCGGGGAGGAGGTCGCCTTCCTGGTCGACGGCGTTACCAAGCTCGGCAAGGTCAACTTCGCTTCTCGTGAGGATCGTCAGGCCGAAAGCTTCCGCAAGATGGTCGTGGCCATGGCTCGCGACATCCGGGTGCTCCTGGTCAAGCTCGCGGATCGACTCGACAACATGCGCACCCTCGAGCACATGTCCACGGGCGCCCAAGAGCGAATCGCCCGAGAGACGCTCGAGATCTACGCCCCGCTTGCAGGCCGGCTGGGCATCCAGTGGCTCAAAGCCGAGCTCGAAGATTTGAGCTTCAAGCATCTCGAGCCCGAGGCCTACGAGACGCTCGCCACGCAGGTCAAAGCGGTGTCCAAGAACACCGACAGCTACATGGCGGAGGTGACCAACAAGCTCAGAAAGATGCTGCTGACCCGCGGATTTTCCGTACAGGTCAGCGGGCGACGAAAGCATCTCTATTCTTTGCATCGCAAGATGAAGACCAACGGCATCGGATTCGAGCAGGTGCATGACTTCGTCGCCTTCCGCGTCATCACCGAGACCGTGGCCGACTGTTACGCGACCCTCGGGGTCATCCACTCCGAATGGACGCCGGTGCCAGGGCGGTTCAAGGACTACATCGCGCTTCCGAAGTCGAACATGTACCAGTCTTTGCATACGACGGTGATCGGGCCTGCCAATCGCAGGGTGGAGATCCAGATCCGGACACACGAGATGCATCGGACCGCCGAGTACGGAATTGCGGCCCATTGGCAGTACAAGGAGCACACGGGGGGAATCGACCCCAAGGATGCGGCACGCTTCGTTTGGCTACGGCAGCTGATGGAATTCCAAAAGGAGGTCGCCGACCCCGAGGAGTTCTACGAGAGCGTGCGTGTCGACCTGTTCCCCGAAGACGTCTACGTCTTCACGCCCAAGGGCGACGTCAAGACCTTCCCGCGTGGCGCGACCCCGGTGGACTTTGCCTATGCGGTTCACTCCGAGGTCGGCCACCGTTGCTCGGGGGCGAGGGTCAATGGCGCCATCGTTCCTTTGCGGCACAAGCTCCAAAACGGGGATGTCGTGGAGATCCTGACCAGCAAGAGCCATCACCCGAGCAAGGATTGGCTCGAGTTCGTGGTGACCAGTCGGGCCCGCTCGCGCATTCGCACGTTTTTGCGGACCGAGGAGCGAAAGCAAGCGGTCAAGCTCGGCAAGGAATTGCTGGAAAAGGAGATGCGCAAAAACGACATGTCGTTGTCCCGCTTCCTCAAGAGCAAGAGGGCGCACGAAGTGCTGTCCAAGTTCCACGCCGGAAACGAGGAAGATCTCTACGCGCGTATCGGAATTGGCAAGCTCGCCCTGCCGACGGTCATGGAAGCGCTCGTCCCGAGCGCCGACGCCGAACGTGACAGCCTTCGACCCGGCCTCATCGAACGCACCGTGCAGCGCGTGGCGGGCGATGCGGACGCGGCGGGCATCCGAATCGAGGGCATGGACAACATGCTCGTTCGCTTTGCTCACTGTTGTAATCCCGTTCCGGGCGATCCGGTCACCGGTTGGATCACGCGTGGCCGAGGAGTATCGGTGCACCGCCGAGGCTGTCCGCGGGTGCTCGAGCTCGACCCGGAGCGCCGCGTGCAAGTGACTTGGGGGGATGACGTGGAGGTCGATCTCCCGGTCGCACTGCGCGTGATGACCGACGACCGCGCTGGAATTTTGGCTTCGGTTTCCTCGGTATTCACTCAGAACGGCGTCAGCATCAGCGAAGCCTCCTGTTTGTCGAAAGATGGTAGGGCCGAAAACCTCTTCCATTTCCGCGTGGGCGACATCGATCGGCTCCGCGAGATCATGCGTGGGGTAGCCAAGCTCAAGGGCGTGCTCGACGTGGAGCGCGTCTGACGAAGCGGCTCAAGCGACCGGGTCGCGAGTCGCTCGCCAAATCAACGCCAGCGCCGCAGCGGCTCCGCAGGTCGCAAGCGCAAGCAGCCACCAGGGGACGTGCTCGACTTGTTGGCTGAGCGTGTTGAAGCCTTCGATACGAACGGCCGTGACCGGTAGGAGCAGGGGAAGGGCATTGACGCCAGCGTGCATTGCGATGCTCCCGAGCGTGGACTCGGTTCGAAGGGCGACGGCTCCCAAGATCAGGCCTCCCAACGTGGCGTAGGCAACCGCAGAGGGCTCCATGTGCACTAGGCCAAAGCACAGCGAGCTCCAGATCAAGGCAGCACGCGCCCCGTACCGTTTCTTCAGATCCCGAAGCAGCCAACCGCGAAATAGAAGCTCTTCGGTCACTGGCGCGACCATCACCAGCGCGATCAACGCAGAGATGCCACCCCACCAGGTGGTCGGATTGACCAAGCGATAGCGTCGGGCCAGCTCATCGAAGCTGATCGGCCAAATCTCTTGCACCAGGTTTCCGACCTCGGCGAGCGGCAGCTGCAGGAATGCGCCGGCGACGAAGCAGAGGGCGACCAAGCCCCCCAACAGTGGCCGCACCTCGAGCTCCTCGAGAAACCCGGTCTGTCGGCGCTGATGTGGAAACGCCAAAGCGAAAATGACCCCGATGCTGGCGGCTTGAACCAGCGCATAGTTGAACGGCTCTTGCCCGGCGGCTCGGACGGCCTCGCCCCAGTCCACCGACCAGCTCCTGAGTTGGAGAAAACCGGCCAAACCCATGAAGAGCTGGTTGAGGATCGGGACCGCCAGCGCGATCAGCAAGGCTCGCAGATATCCGCCCATTGCGCGCATAGACTGACATGCGGGGCCCCTTTGCCGCCAAGATATGCGCCTGCGGTGCTGGACCGACCCTGCTATAGCGGCTGGGCAGCATGAGAATCCGTCGTCTGTTCATGGTTGGCTTGCTCGGCTTGTCCGCGGCATGCGCGCACACGGCCACCGCGCCCCGCGGCCAACGAATCGAAGCCGCAGAGCCCATTCCCAAGCTCGAGTATCCGGATGCAGAGCGGCGATTTCTGATGATGTCGCCGAACGATCCGGAGCGAGCGGCGCTTCGTGATCGTTTGATGGCTTCGGTGCTGTCGCAAGCTCAAGCACTGGCCGACGTCGGAGACTACGAGGGCGCAGTCGCGCAGGTCAGCAGTCTGACGACCTTCTTGGGTCCCGATGACTACGCGTCGGGCAACTTGCCCCGAGACATCGAGCCGCTTGCGCAATACATCGCAAGCGAGGGAGGCCGGCTCGGAGACGAGGGGCACGTGCTCGGAGCGTACTTCATCTTGCTCCATCTCACCGGCGATCCGATCTATCGAGCCAAGTACGACGAAGTGGCGAATTGGGCGCGGGAGTCGAGGGCCGGGCTGGACAGTGTGTCGGAACAATACGCCGAGCTGATCGAGGTTTGGAGCGAGCACGCGGATTTGACTCCGGCTCCCGAAGTCCTCGATACCCTGGCCGGCCTTTACATCGAGGGACGGGATGCCGTGTCCGCCGAAACCACCGAAATGCGCCGCCGGCTCGGCATGATCGGAGAGCGGCAGCTTCGGTTGGCCCCTCTGAACGTCGCGGCCGTCTACCTGGCGCACGGAGAAATCTCGACCGCCGTCACGAAGGTCGAGTCGATGGGCGGAAGCGGCGAGCTTCAGCTTCGATTGCTCGAGTTGCTGCGGGCCGCCAAGAGCGATGACGAAGTCGGCGCCGGAGCCACGTTCGAGCTCGTCGAGGGCTACCGAATGGCCCGTCCCGACGTCGCGACCGGGCTGTGCCGCTCGGCGCTTTTGCGCTTTCCCAAGGACTATCGATTTCCCACGTGCATGGCTCGCGTTGCTGCCGACGACGAGCATTTCGCGGACGCCACGGCGTGGTACGTGATCGCGATCGATCTGGCTCCCGACATGATCGAGCTCTACGACGAAGCCCTGGGTCAGCTCGACGAATTCATCGAAGTTCGCCTGAGCGATCCGCATCCGGAGCGCTCCAGCTCGCTCGCGCGAGGCGCGGAGAAAATTCTCGCGGAGCGCCAGAAGCGATGGCCCGATTCCGAGCCGCCGATCGCCCCCAACAGGTTGGAATTTTTGATCGGCATGCTGGAAATGAATGCGGGCAACCCAAAAGAGGCCCAGAAACGATTCGAGATCAGCCTTCGGCAGGACGAAAACCCAGAAGCTTTGTTGCAACTCGGGCTGCTCCTCGAACGTACCGGTCATCTCGAAGAAGCCAAGGAGCGCTACCTTCGCGCCTTGGCGTTGACGCCGACGGGATCGCTTCCCGACGACCTTCGGCGCGCCGAGATCTTCGAGCACCTGGGCAACGTGGCCAGCGAACGAGGCGAGCACAAGGAAATGGTCGCGAACTATCGAGTTGCGCTGAAGGCTTGGACCGAAGCACGCGCTCAAGTGGAAGGTCCGACCGGGGCGCTGGTCGAGATGCGTCGCGGCGTGCTCCTCGACGAGTTGGGACGCCGCGAGGACGCCACCGATGCATTCGAAAACGCGATGATGTATGCACCGCAGTGGCGAGACGTGTATGCGACCATCCTCTCGCACCTCGTCTCGGCCCCGCCGAACTACGAGCTCGCTTCGTTGGTCTGGCGAAGGTCGCAGCTTCAGCTCAGCCTTCCGCCCGAGTGGAAGGTGTACTTCACGCTTTGGGTTCAGTTCATCGCGGCGCGCGCGGGTCAGCCGCCTTCCGAGGAACATGCCGACCTGTTGCGTCGCCTCGCCGGCAGCTCGAGTTGGTGGGGTAAGCTGGCGAGCTTCGGCGCCGGGAAGATCGACTATGACGGTCTGCTTCGCGTGGCTTCGAGTCTGGGCGAGAGGACCGAGGCGATCTACTACGAGGGCACCCGGCGGTTCATCGCGGGAGACGCTGAAGGAGCATTCGAGCAGTTTCAGCGTGTTCTCGACACGAACATGGTCAGCTTTTACGAATACGAGATGGCTCGAAGGCTCTTGCTGGAACGGAGCGCGCTCGAAGCGGAGCAGCCGTGATCGACATCGAAAGGCTCGGCCAGTTCTATCTCGGCAGAGTCTTCGATCCCGGTCTCGGCGAGCCCACTGAGGTTCCGGTTCTCTACGATGCGAAAGACCTGACCACACACGCCGTGTGCGTCGGGATGACCGGTAGCGGCAAGACGGGTCTATGCCTCACCCTCCTCGAAGAAGCCGCCATCGACGGGATTCCCGCGTTGTGCATCGATCCCAAGGGAGATCTAGGAAATCTTCTGCTCACCTTTCCGGAGCTTCGACCTTCGGACTTCGAGCCCTGGGTCGATCCGGCCGAAGCGGAGCGCAAAGGCCGAACCCCCGCGGAGCACGCTGCCTTCGTGGCGGCTTCGTGGCGCGAAGGTCTCGCCGCATGGGGGCAGGACGGCGCGCGAATTGCCAGGCTTCGCGACGCGGTGGAAATGGCGATTTACACACCGGGGAGCACGGCGGGGTTGCAGCTGCGCGTGCTCGAGTCGTTCGATCCTCCAGGACCGAATGCGGACGGGGATTCGGAGCGCGATCAGATCATGTCTATCGTGTCGAGTCTCCTCGCGTTGCTCGGGATCGACCCCGATCCGGTCAACAGTAGAGAGCACATCTTGCTTTCCAGCCTTCTTGCGCATGCCTGGTCCGAGGGGCGATCTCCCACGCTCGGCGATTTGGTTCGCGCGATTGCCGACCCACCACTCGCTCAGATCGGGGTGATGGATGTGGAAACGTTCTACCCAGCTTCGGAGCGGCAAAAGCTGGCCATGCGCATCAACGGATTGCTGGCGTCCCCGGGTTTTTCCGCATGGCTCGAGGGCGAGCCGCTCGACATCGGCCGCTTGCTGTGGACCGACGAGGGCAAGCCCAGGGTCACCATCTTGTCGATTTCCCATCTGAGCGAGCAGGAACGAATGTTCTTCGTGAGCATCCTGTTGAACCGTGTCGTGTCTTGGGTCCGGGGCCAGTCCGGCACCTCGAGCCTGCGCGCAATTCTGTACATGGACGAGGTGTTCGGGTTCTTGCCGCCCATCGCGGAGCCCCCGTCGAAGCGTCCGCTCCTCACTCTGATGAAGCAGGCCCGGGCCTATGGGTTTGGAATCGTCCTGGCGACTCAGAATCCAGTCGACGTCGATTACAAGGCACTTTCCAATTGCGGCACCTGGTTTTTGGGACGGCTGCAGACGGAACGCGATGTGGCTCGTGTCGTGGATGGGCTTGCAGGCGCTGCCTCGGCTGCGGGACAACCGCTCGACCGCAATCAGCTCGAGCGTCTACTTGCCGGCCTTCGTAATCGGGTTTTCATTCTCCACAACGTTCACGAGGATGGTCCTCTTCTGTTTCACACGCGCTGGGCCATGTCCTACCTGCGCGGTCCGCTGACCCGACGCGAGATCAAGCTTCTCACGCCGACACGCGAGCTCCCTCAGTCGAAGCGACTCGAAAAGCCCGCGTCCGTCGGGCCTTCGGCTCCTGCATCTGCGGGCCGGCCCGTGCCCCCAGCGGGGGTCGAAGAGGTTTTCGTGGGAGGCGAGCCGGGAACGTACGAACCCCATCTGCTCGGAGAAGTCACTTTGCATTACGTGCGGGCGTCCCAGCATCTGGATCTCTGGGAGCGCCGTGTCGTGATGGCCCCCCTGGCAGAGGGTGCTCCCTGGGAATCGGCCGAGGTGATGGAGCCGAGCCAGTTGGCCGTGTCCGAGGTCGAGCCTGCCGCATCCGAGTTCGTCCCCCCGCCGGCGGGAGCCGTCAGCGGGTCTCGATTCCGGAGCTACACCAAGCAGCTCAAGACCTACGCCTACCAGCATTGCCGGAAAACTCTGTACCGCTGCAAGGCGCTCGGGCTCTGGTCCGGCCCCGAGGAAAGCCGCGCCGAGCTGGCGGCCCGGGCGCAGCTCGTCAGTCGTGAGCGACGAGACGAGGCCATCGCCGATCTTCGGGCCAAGCTGCAAAAGAAGGTCGATCGCATCGACGATCGCATCGCCGGCGCCCGAGCGCGCGTGCAGCGCGAGCAAAGCCAGTACGACCAGCAGAAGGTTCAAGCCGGCATTTCAGTGGGTGCCACGGTCTTGAGCTTGCTTTTGGGCCGCCGCGTGGTGGGTCGGGCCACCACCGCGGCCCGCGGAACGGGTCGGGTGGCAAGCGAGAGACAAGACGTGCTCCGCGCCGAAAAGCGGCTGGCGGAGCTCGAGGCGGAACGCCGGGAGCTCGAAGCCGAAGCCGAGCGGCAAGTGCTTGACCTTCAGCAGGACCCGGCGTTCCAACGTCCAGAGATCGACGAGGTAACCGTCCACCCGCGCAAAGCCGACATCCAGGTCACGAGCCTCAAGCTGGCTTGGAAGCGCGACTGAGCTGCTCGAAGGCTTCACGAACCTCTGCGGGCGCCTCCACCAGCTCGATCAACACCCCTTCCCCTCCGATCGGAGCAGCCTCGTTTCCTTTGGGGTGAATGAAACAAACCCGATGACCGGCAGCACCGGGACGGATGCCACCGGGGGTGAAGCGCACCCCTCGTTCGCTGAGCCACTGCACCGCGGCTTCGATGTCGTCTACCCAAAGGCCGATGTGATTGAGCGGTGGAGTGTCGACCCTCGGCTTCTTCTCCGGATCGATGGGTTGCATCAGGTCGACTTCCACGGTGAACGGACCTGCCCCCATGGTCACGATGTCTTCATCTACGTTCTCCTTTTCGCTGGAGAACCGTCCGTGTGGGGTGAGCCCGAGCGTGTCGACCCATAGGCGGCGCAACGCCGTTTTGTCCGGTGCGCCAACCGCGACTTGTTGAATTCCCAAAACCTTGAATGGACGAGCTGTCATGAGTGATTTGCCCCTGAATTGCAGACGATAACCCGGTTGCCGGGCATGCGCACATGGGCCACTCTGCGGCTCGTGAAGACGTCACTGACGGGGATCAAGCCCACGCACTTGCCGCATCTGGGCAACTACTTGGGAGCGATCCGGCCGGCCTTGTCGCTGGTGGACCGGTATCGCACGCTCTACTTCATTGCAGACTATCACGCGCTCACCACGGTTCGAGAGGCCGCGGCGCTTCGCAACCACATCCGGGACGTCGCTGCGACCTGGCTCGCCTGCGGGCTCGATCCGGAGCGCACGTTGCTTTACCGTCAATCGGACGTTCCCGAGGTCTTCGAGCTGACGTGGGTCCTCAGCTGCCTTTTGGCGACCGGGCAGCTCGAGCGGGGCCACGCCTACAAAGACGCCATCTCACGTGGGGAGTCCCCCAACGCTGGCATTTTCAACTATCCGGCGTTGATGGCAGCGGACATTCTTCTCTACGACACGGACGTGGTTCCCATCGGCAAGGATCAGAAGCAGCACCTCGAGCTGACTCGGGACGTCGCAAACCGCCTCAATCACCTCTACGGCGAGGGTACCCTGGTGGTGCCCGAGGCGCTTATCACCGAAGCGCCCCTGGTTCCGGGAACCGATGGAGAAAAGATGAGCAAGAGCAAAGGCAACTCCATTCCTTTGTTCGAATCGCCAAAGAAGCTGCGCAAGGTGATCATGGGCATCAAGACGACCTCTGAGACGCTCGACGAGCCCAAGAGCGTCGATGGCTCGACGGTCTACGAGCTCTATGCGCTGATCGCCCCGGAGCATGCCGCGGAGATGAAGCGCAAGCTGGAGGCGGGCGGCTATGGGTGGGGTCATGCCAAGCAAGACCTCTTCGAAGCGATCGAGGCAGAGCTCGGACCCAAGCGTGATGCGTATCTGTCGATTCGAGCCGACGAGGCCCGCCTCGATGCGTTGCTTCACGTGGGCGCGGGCAAGGCGCGCGAGATCGCCCGGCACACGATGGACCGGGTGCGGAGCGCCGTCGGGATCGACTGAGTCAGTAGAGGCTGCTCCACTGAGAATCGTCCATGACGCTCTCGGGCTCCTGGGGCTGTGCCCCGGACGGCGCGACCGGGGGCGCTTCGGGCATCACCAGCAGACCCGGATGCCCGCTTTCGATGGACTCGTTGGTCAACAGGAAGGTCTGCTTGTGCTTCTGCCAGGTCTGTCGAATCACGGTATCGGCCAAGACCATCGTGCTTTGGTCGTACCAGCGAACGGCCACACGGGAAAAAGCACCGGCGCCTTCTTCGTCGGTCTCGGGGCTCATGCCGAGAATTTCCGTGTCCGCGATTTGAATGCCTTGTCCCCAGTTCAGGTGCGAAGCCCTGAACTGCGGTCGAAACTGCGGGGCGACGTGCCCGCTCGCCACGTCCATTCTTCCCCATCGCGCTCCCTCGTTGAGCTCGATGACGGCATCGCGCATCCGAGTTTCCGGCGTGAGGTTCTGCATCAAGCAACCGCAAAAGCCCATGATCAATCCGGCCCACCACAAACGCTTCGCCATGCCCGACGCTAGGCATGGGGCGGCTCGCAGGGCAACTATTTGGCGGCTTGCGCGCTGGTCTCAGCCAGCCTCTGCTTTGCTTTGCGATTGCCGGGATCGAGGGACAAGGCTTTGTGCCAGGCTTTTCGGGCTCCCTCTAGATCGCCCTCCAACCTCAGAGCATCGCCGTACAAGATGTGATACTGGGGCCGACGCGAGCGCCTGCGAACCGCTTTTTTCGCCCATTTCAGCGCGCTGGCTCCGTCCTTGCTGGCGACGTAGAGCGCTGCATATCCGGCCATGGCCTGGGGGTTTTTCGGGTCGAGCTCCCAAGCGCGATCCAGAGTCGCTCGAGCGAGGCTGAGATTACCGCTGCGAATCATCCGTTGCGCTCGGTAGACCAAAACGTCCGATGCTTTTGCGGGGTCCCGTGGCAGGTTGTGAGTCGGGACGGGAAGCGCCGCGGCCTTTCGGGAGGGCGATCGAGTCTGTGCAGGTTTGGGTTCTTCGCGCTCCGCGGCCTCCGCCTGAATCGGCTCGACCTGGTCGGATTCGACCTCGGGCGGCGCCTGTTCGAGCTCGCGCGCAGCCGCCGCCGGAACCTGGGCCGCCATCTCGGCCACGTCGCGCTTTGGAGGCGCGAGCTCCGCGCTCTGCGTTCGATCGACTTCGGATCGGGCAGCCTCCTGCGCGCCTTGCGGGCTCGGGCTCGCTTCCTCCAGACCGTTGACCGTGCCCGTGATCGGGCCTTTGGCCCCCTCGGCCGCCCCACGCGCGAAGGCCTCCTCGGTCGGGGAGCTGCTCCGGACCCAGAGCTGCCAGCCGAAGACGCCCACTCCGGCGATTAGCGCGACCAAGAGCAGCGCCAGAATCCAGGCAGGCATCCCCGCCGATTCCGTAGGCGAGAGCAAGGTGGCGGGGCCCTCGAGTATCCGAGCCAGCTCCGGCTGAAACTCGTCATCCTCCGCCTCGAACAACGGCGGTGGTGTGGGTCGACGGTTCACCGGTGGTGGCGGCGGCGTCGGCTTCTGTGGGACCGGGATGGTCCTTGGCTCTTCGGGCGAATCCCCAGGCAACACCTCGAACACGGGGGCCAGACCCATCTGAGTCGACTTGACCGCCCGTGCCACCCCGTGGTCGATGTGCGCGACGTTCCCGTGGTGCTCTTGGACCGCCCCCCCTGTGGAAACCGGGC
>JASFKY010000068.1:0-14337 GCA_050118395.1 Myxococcales bacterium
CCTCGTCTCGCTGGCTGCGGAGGGCATCTCTCTCGGCGTGGGTTTTTCGGCAGTTCGGAGAGCAGCGCGCCGCGCGGATCAATCGGTGTGGAAATACCTCGAGAGCGGACCCGATCCCATGGGGGTCGCGGTCGTGCTCGAAGATGCCTCTGCGGTCCTCGGAGTCGGGCTTGCCCTGGGGGGAATCGGCATGACCCGCGCGACGGGAAATCCAGCTTGGGACGGCGCCGCCTCCGTCGCCATCGGTTTGTTGCTCGGTGCCACGGCCGTCTTTCTGATCGACCGCAACCGGCGCTTCTTGCTCGGGCCCTCGCCACCGTCGAAGGCGATCGCGCGCATGGTGGCCGTGCTGGAGGAAGACCCGATCATCGATCGGATTCGCGACGTGAAGGTCTCCCAACTCGGCGCCAACGAGGTTCGGTTCAAAGCCGAGATCGCTTTCAACGGACGCGAGCTCGCTCGGCGGCTGGTGGCTTCGAAAGATCTGGACCAAGCGTGGTCGGAGCTGCAGAACACGAAGGACCTCGAAGAGCTCCTAGTCGAGTTCGGCGCCGAAGTCACCGATGCGATCGGGGACGCCGTCGACCGCATCGAAGAGCGATTGGCGCGAGCCGTTCCCGAGGCGCGTCACGTCGACCTCGAGCCGGACTGACAATCTATGTCAGGCCTGTCGCGCTTCGCATTGACATGGCTTTCTGGAGGCGCAGGCTCAATCTCCCATGTCCCTCCGAGAGCTGCAGAGCATCGGCCCCGAGATTTGGATCGCCGACGGCCCGTCCGTTTCCTTTCTGGGATTCCCGTACCCCACCCGGATGGCGCTGGTGCGGCTTCCCAATGGCGCGCTCTGGGTCTGGTCGCCTACGGAGTTGTCCGAAGGGCTCGAGTCCGAAGTGCGCAGTCTCGGACAAGTCCACTTCTTGGTATCTCCCAACAAGCTGCATCATCTGTTCCTGAGCTCCTGGGCCGATGCTTTTCCGGATGCCGAAGTCCATCTTCCACCGGGCTTGGCCGAGCGTCGACCCGCTCTTCGGCGAACCGCGGAGCTCGGTGACACGCCTCCGAGCTCGTGGGCTTCGTCGATTGATCAAGTGATCGTGAGGGGAAGCTTGTTCATGGACGAGGTGCTGTTCTTTCATCGAGGCTCGAAGACCTGTCTGGTGGGTGACCTCATCCAGAAGTTCGATCCGAGCCAAGTGAAGTGGTGGCAACGATGGATCCTGGCGGCCGACGGATTGCTGGGTCCCCAAGGCAGCGCGCCACGCGAATGGAGGCTTTCCTTCCTTCATCGAAAAACAGCTCGCGAGGCCGCGCGCCGTGCGATTGCCTGGGAGCCAGAGCGTGTCGTGATCGCGCATGGCACCTGGGTGCGCGAGAACGGCGCCGCAGCGCTTCGTGAAGGCTTTGCCTGGCTTGGTGTGTGACCGTGTCGGCTGTCCATCACGATGCCGCCGGACGTGAGGGGAGCGGATGCAAGCCGCGTTGCGCGCTCGTCCTGTCGGGAGGGGGCGCGCGCGGTGCGTACGAGGCGGGCGTGCTCCGTTTTCTGTTCGACGAGCTTCCGAAAGATCTCGGCAAAGCGCCCCAATTCGACATCGTCACCGGCACCTCCGTTGGCGCCATTCACGCATGTTTCGTTGCCGCGACCGCACACCAGACCCAGGGCCGAGGTCGTTTGCTCCGCAACATCTGGGAAGGCTTGGAAGCCCGTTCGCTCTTCGGATCGAGACTTCAACAGCTGGCTCGCATCCCTGGAATCGTGCGTTCCGTCTTGAGTGGAGAGCGGGAGCTCGACGAAGGAACGCTGCCGGAGCGACTTTTTGGCCTTCTCGACACGGAGCGACTGGAGGCGCTCGTCAATGACGCGGTCCCTTGGGGCTGCATCCGCAAGAACCTTCGCGAGGGCCGCATCCAAGCGCTCAGCATCGCTGCGACCGAGGTGGCGACCGGTCGAGTCGTGGTTTTCGTCGAGACCGAGCCGCCGAGCGTCCCTCGTTGGACGGGGGATCCTAGCGTCATCGCGCGCGCTGCTTCGATCGGGCCCTCGCACGCGCTTGCCTCGGCGGCAATTCCATTTCTATTCCCTGGAGTTCGTGTCGAGGGCTCCTACTACGTCGACGGCGGTCTTCGACTCAATACCCCGCTGGCGCCTGCGTTGAGACTCGGGGCCGATCGGGTTTTCGTGGTTTCGCTCACGGAAGGACCCAAACAGGGACCCGAGGGCGACACCGAAGCGCTGCGTATCCGGAATTTTGGAAATCCCATCTTCTTGGGCGGCAAGTTGCTCAACGCATTGCTCTTGGATCGGGTCGAAACGGACCTGCAGCACATGCGCCTGCTCAACGACGTGCTCGAACGCGTTCGGCAGACCGGCGGAGCCGAGGTCCTCACCGCGGTGGCCGACACGGTGCGGACCGACCGCGGCCAGCCATACAAGATCATCGACGACCTCGTGATTCGACCATCCGCGGACCTCGGAATTCTGGCCGGCCGCGTTCTGGGCGACGCGGCGAAAAAGCCGCACGCCGGCTGGCTGGTCCGTAAGCTCGTGGACACGCTCGGCTTTCGCAACGAACGACTGGAGGCCGATCTGCTGTCCTATGTGTTTTTCGATTCCAGCTATACCCGCCCATTGATGGAGCTTGGTTTCGCCGATGCCGAGCGAATGCGAGAGCAGTTGGTGGCGTTCTTTCGCAGCTGACGGCGTCGGCCGAGCTGCTATCGTCCGACGAAAATGGGCCCTCGACTTCGGAGTTGCTTGCTTTTCGCCCTCATGACCGCCGCATTGGGCGCGGCGTGCAGGGCGGAACGCCAAACGCCTGGATATCAGGGTGTCATCGAACACGACGATCGACACCTGGGTTTCGAGGTCGGAGGAAAGGTCGACGAGATTCACTTCAAACGAGGCGATGTCATCGAAAAGGGAGACCTGATCGCCGTGTTGGATGAAACCGCCGAAATGCCCATCCTTCGCGCGCGCGAAGCGGACTTGGCGGAGGCAAGGGCCAAGTCCGCGCTCGTCTATGCGGGCCCGCGTGAAGAAGAAATTCGCGCGACGATGGCGGACCTCGAGGGGGCTCGCGCCCAACTTCGGGACGCCAAGAGCAACCTGGATCGCAACCGGACTCTGCTCGAAGAGTCTGCCGTGGCTGCTTCGCTGGTGTCGGATCTCCAGGCGGCCTATGCATCGGCGCGGGCACGGGTTCAGATGCTCGAGCAGCGCCTCAAGCAACAGCGAAAGGGAGCGAGACCCGAGGAGCTCGCGGCGGCTGACGCGGAGGTGAAAGCGGCGGAAGCCGCGGTGTCCGCCGAGCAGGAGAGGCTGGCTCTCTATTCGATGCACTCGTCCGAACGCGTGACCGTGCTCGACGTCCCCGTTCGAGTCGGAGAGGTGGTGGCAGCTGGAGCCACGGTGGTGACCGTGGCCGACACGACCCATCCCTATGTCGACGTGTTCGTGCCACAGCAGGATCTGTCCGGCCTCGTGGTCGGCACGGCCGCGCGGGTTCGCGTCGATGCGGAAAGCGATGCGTTTTCGGGGCGGATCGAGTACATCGCACCCACCACCGAGTTCACCCCGCGCTTCCTGTTTTCGCCGAGAGAGCGGCCCAATCTCGTCATCCGTGTGCGGGTTCGCATCGAGGATCCCCAAGAGCGCCTCCATGCGGGCGTCCCAGCCTTCGCCTCGTTCGAGCGAAAGGACCAGTAGTCTTGGACAGGCCGGTAGTCGTCGAGCATCTCTCCCGCAGCTTTGGGGACCTCGTCGCGGTCCGCGACGTCAGCTTCGAGGTGCGGCGGGGCGAGATTTTCGGGATGCTCGGCCCGAATGGAGCGGGGAAATCGACCACGCTTCGAATCCTCTGCGGCATCCTCGATCCCAGCGGAGGACGAGCCATCGTCGTGGGCTTCGACGTCAGCAAAGAGCCCGAGCGCGTCAAGCAGAGCATCGGATACATGACGCAGCGTTTCAGCCTGTACGAAGATCTGACCGTCGAAGAGAACCTGCGATTTTATGCGGGCGTGTACGGCCTGTCTCGAAAGGAGCGTAAGGCCCGGGTCTCGGAAGAGCTCGAGCGCGCCGGTCTCAAAGACAGACGAAGCCAACTCAGCGGCACCCTTTCGGGGGGCTGGAAACAACGCTTGGCACTGGTCTGCGCGACGATTCACCGACCGCCGCTACTTTTTCTCGATGAGCCCACCGCGGGAGTCGATCCGGTGAGCCGTCGCGAGTTCTGGAGTCGCATCCATCACATTGCAAGCGAGGGGACGACCGTGATCGTGACGACGCACTACATGGACGAGGCGGAGCGGTGCCATCGCCTCGCGTTCATGTTTCGCGGCATTATCCTGGACATGGGCACACCGGCGGAGGTAGTCGAGCGTCGCCAGATCCGGGTTGCGCTCGTCGAAACGCCCGACGTGGCGGCGGCTGTCGAGGCACTGCATCAACATCGCGCAGTCGATGAAGTGGCCCCGTTCGGTCATCGAATCCGCTTGGCGACGCGCGGGGGCGTGAACCCCGTCGCGCTAGCCCACGACTTGTTGGACCAAGCGCCCGGAGTCACCGACGCGCGAGAGATCGCGCCCAACGTCGAGGACGCCTTCGTGGCCATGGTGCATCAGGATGAACACAGCCCGGAGGAGGAGCGCTTGTGACTCGGATGCTGGCGATCGCTTGGAAAGAGCTGATCCAAATGCGTCGAGACCGGCTCACGATGGGGATGATGGTGGGGATTCCGGTGCTTCAGCTGTTGCTCTTCGGCTATGCGATCAACACCGACATCCGAAACATGGCCACCGTGGTGTACGATCAGGACCAATCCGCCGAATCGCGTGGATTCGTGCGGAGAATGGAAGCGACCGGGTTCTACGAGGTCGTCGGGCACGTGCGCAGCTACGACGACATCGGCGTGGCACTGCGTTCTCGCGACGCCATGGTCGCGCTGGTGGTGCCGGCTCGTTTCGGCGCCGACGTGGAGGCTGGGCGGCCCTCCACGTTGCAGCTCGTCGTGGACGGTTCCGACCCGCAAGTGGTGGCGAGCGCGACGGACACGGCGCTCTCACTTGCCAGCGCTCGCTCGGCGACGCTGTCGATGGAGCACCTGGAGCGGATCGGGCTTCCCACATCCGCTTCCTCTCAGGTGATCAAGGTGGAGCCGAACACCTGGTACAATCCAGACTTGCGCACGGCGGTATTCATCGTTCCTGGCTTGGTCGGCGTGATTCTGACCATGACCATGGTGATGTTCACCGCGATGGCCATCGCGCGCGAACGGGAGCGAGGGACGCTGGAGCAACTCATCGTCTCGCCCATCCGCCGTTTCGAGCTGACGATCGGAAAAATCTTGCCTTACATCGGCGTCGGCTATCTGCAGATGTCTCTCATCTTGGTCGTCGGATCGGTGGTCTTCGACGTGCCCATCGTGGGCTCGATTCAATTGCTCTATGGGCTTTCGGCATTCTTCATCGCAGCCAACCTCGCGCTCGGCTTGTTCTTTTCGACCTTGGCCAAGACCCAGCAGCAGGCGATGCAGATGTCCTTCTTCTTTTTGTTGCCGAACATCCTGTTGTCGGGATTCATGTTCCCGTGGGAGGCCATGCCCGCGCCGGCCCGCTGGCTGTCCATGATCCTACCGCTGACGCACTATTTGCGGGTCATCCGCGGCGTCGTGCTCAAGGGTTCCTCACTGTTGGAGCTCCGCTACGAGCTCTTGTGGCTCATCGGAATCGTGATCTTTCTAAACGTGGTAGCCTCGGTCCGCTTCCGGAAGAAGCTGGACTAGGTCCGGCTCCGAGGGGAGCTCCCCCTCGTCGTGCCGCCCACTGGCGCAGCCTGGAGAGCTGGGGAATAAGGACGAAGTGAGCCATGAGGATTAGGGATCTCATCGTCGCGGGGGCGGCTTTCGCCACTTCGGCCTGCAGTAAAACGACCACGGAACGGCTGGACCTCCCGCCACTACAGACCGTGTCCAAAGTCGACCTCGAGCGCTATCTCGGCACCTGGTACGAAATCGCCAGCTACCCACAGCCGTTTCAAAAGGGATGTACGCACACGAAGGCTACGTATTCGCTTCGAAAAGACGGTCAAATCGACGTCCTGAACCAGTGCCGCAAGGGCCCCGGCCAAGGGAAGAAAGACGAGGCCCGTGGACGGGCGCGCGTCGTGGATCGTGAGACGAACGCGAAGCTCGAGGTTTCCTTCTTTGGTCCCTTTTGGGGCGATTATTGGATCATCGACCTCGGACCCGATTACGAGTACGCGGTGGTGGGGCACCCGAGCCGTGATTATCTGTGGATCCTGAGCCGCACACCCACCATGGACGAGGAAACCTACGAGGGAATCTCGAGGCGACTTCGGGAACAGGGATATCCGCTCGACCGGCTCGTCAAGACCGACCAAAGGCCTACGACGTGACCCGCCTCAGAAAAGAGCGCAGGCCTGCCGCGGTGAGCAGCGAGAGCATCAGCGTCATGGCGAGTAGAAACGCGAGCGGATCCATGTGTGGGACCTCGGGTGTCAGAGCGGCGCGCATGCCTTCGCTCACGTAGACCACCGGATTGACGAGCACGCTGTACTTCAGCCATGGCAGCGGGTCCAAAAGCGCCCACGGGTAATACACACAACCGAGGAACGTCACCGGAATGACGATGATCGAAAAGATCAACGGGACTTGTTGAGGCGTGAAGAGGGTGCCGATGACCAGCCCGAATGCGCCCGAGATGAGGCTGGCCAAGACGAGCACGACGAGCAGCAGGGGCCAGCTCGCCACTTGAATGGCAACCGGGCTGGCGGGAATTGCCGAAACGACGGGGAACACCACGAGTGCCGCAATCATGCTTTGAATTGCACCAAAGACGATCTTTTCGGCGGCAACGGCTGCAATCGGCAGCGGCGCCATCAAACGGTCTTCGATTTCCTTGGTGCGCCCGAATTCGTTGACCAAGGGAAGGGCGACCGCTGCGATGCCCTGGAAGATCATGGCGACGGCGACGAGCCCCGGAACGAGGATCGTTGCGAAGTCCGTCGCGCCCGATGCGCGAAATCCTTCGCCGATCTTCGGGAACACGTACGCAAACACGAAGGTGAACATCACGGGATTCATGACCGTTCGTAAGAGGAACGGTACGACGTCGCGCTGCAGGACCCGGACATCCCGGGCGATGAGACCCACGAAGGCGCGCGTATAGACTCCGAGCCGCCCGTGCCCTTGCGTAGTCTCGAGATCACTCACGAAGCCCCCTGCCTGTGAGCTCGATGAAAACGGTTTCGAGGGTGGGCTCACTCATCGATACGTCTTTCACGGAGAACCCATGGGCCGCTTCCACCACCGCTTGAAGCATTCCGTCTCGCTTGGCGGTCACCAGAAGAGCCCCTTCCGCCGTTTCCTTCGCCGAGTCGACGCCGGGGAGGCTCTGTAACGCTCGCACGAGGGGTTGTCGCGGGCCATCGACGCGAAGCTCGATGAGGGTCTTGGCATTGGCGCTACGCTTCAATTGCTCCGGGCTGTCGCAGACGAGAATGCGACCGTGATCGATGATGGCCACGCGATCACACAGCGCATCGGCCTCTGCCATGTTGTGGGTCGTCAGCAGGATAGTCGTCCCCTCGGCCCGTAGCTCGCGAACCATCGCCCACAAGGCGAGCCGGCTTTGCGGGTCCAGGCCGGCTGTCGGCTCGTCCAAAAAGAGGACCTTGGGTCCATGCGAGATGGCTCTCGCCACTTGGAGGCGCTGCGCCATGCCGCCCGAGAGCTCGTCAGGCATCGACCGCGCACGGTCGGCGAGCCGGAAACGCGCCAATAGCTCGTGTGCCTGGCTGCGGGCGGTCGCACGGGGCAGGCCGAAATATCTCGCATGGAAGTACAGATTCTCGAAGACGCTGCACGATCGGTCGAGGGTATTGTATTGGGTGACCACGCCGATGAACCTTTTGGCGAGCGCGGGGTCTGCGAGCACGTCGACCCCGGCCACGTGCGCCGTCCCCGAAGTCACGAGCACGCGCGTCGTGCAGATGCCGATCGTGGTGGTCTTTCCCGCACCATTGGGACCGAGTAGCCCGAAGATCTCTCCTTGCCGGACTTCCAGGTCGATACCATCGACCGCGCGCACGCCGTTGGGCCCACCGTAGTCCTTGACCAAGCTCGCCACACGAATCGCAGGCATCTGACCGCGATCGCCGTTGGCGGGGCGCACGTTCATGCTTGGTTCGACGAGTGCCGCCCGCGAGCCGACGGGAGCAAGCTCACGATGGTGTTCGCGATTTGCGTCGGAGAGCGGTCGACGTCGACGATCCAAGGGTTTTCCTCGTCTCCAGGCTCCTCCAAGGTATCGAGCTGGCTTTGTAAGAGGCGCGCAGGCATGAAATGGTCTTTTCGGTTCGCGATTCGTTGTGCGATGAGATCCGGTCTGCCTCGAAGATAGACCAACTGCACCTCGGGCCGATTTCCGATGATGATACGCCTGTACGAGCGCTTGAGGGCGGAGCAGGTGATGATCCCCGGCTGATTTCTGGCGCGCTGACCATCGATCCAGCTCTCGACCGAATCGAGCCAGGGCTTGCGGTCTGCATCCGTCAAGGGCACTCCTGCCGCCATCTTTTCGACGTTCGCAGTCGGATGCAACGCATCACCGTCCTCGAAGGGCCAGCCGAGGCGCGCCCTCAACTCTTCGGCAATCGTGGTCTTGCCCGCGCCGGACACACCCATCAGGACCAAGATCGGCGCCCGCCCCTCGCCGATGGGCTCCCGGTCGAAGCGGCGGACCCCTTTCGTGTCGGCGACGAAGACCGAGCTGGCCCGATGGATGAAGAGGCCGCTCTCGACCAAGCCGACGATGCGTCCGAGTTGCTCCTCCAATTCGGCGGGATCGGCAAGCGTTCCAAAGCGACAATCGACGATGCGGTGGCCGCCGTCGGTCACGAACGGCTCGCCGGAAGGCCTGAGGCGCAACGACGTGCTGGCGCCCAGAGCCTCGAGAGATGCGCGTGTGGCTTCCAAACCGAAAGGAACCACCTCCACCGGAACAGGCGTGTGCTCGCCCAAGCGATTGACCAATTTGGAGTCGTCGACCACGATGGCAACGCGCTTGCTTGCGGCAGCCACGATCTTTTCTCGGAGCAAGGCGCCTCCGAGTCCCTTGATCAGGTGAAGAGTGCCCCGTTCGACCTCGTCGGCGCCGTCGATTGTGAGATCGATCGATTGATGCTCGGCGAACGAGCTGAGCGGAATGCCCACTGCGGCGGCGTGCGCAGCGGTTTGTTCGGACGTGGGAATTCCGACGAAGCGTAGGCCTTGACGATGTCGACGGGCCAATGCTTCGACCGCGAAGGCGGCCGTGGACCCCGAGCCAAGCCCCACGACCATGTCACGCTCGACCCAAGTCACCGCGGCTTCGGCTGCTTCCTGCTTCAGTCGATCCCGTTGCGATTTGGATTGGGGAGCGTGTTCGGTCACGGGCCGTTCCTCGTTTGTAACGCCCGCCCTAAGGCTCGATCCCGTCGAGAGACGCTCGATCCAAAAACCAGACGAGCTCTCCAAGCGGCTGGATGCGAGCGGCCGGAACGTGGCTTGCCCCCGCCTGAATTTCAGCGACGATGTCGGCCTTCTCTTGGCCTGTCACCAAGAATGCAATGTGACGGCTACTTTCGAGAGCGGGATACGTCATCGTGATACGCACCTCCGGTCGACCGTGCGGCACGGCGGCGACCCAGTGCGTGCGTTCCTCCAATACGGGCTCTCCAGGCAATAGTGATGCGGTGTGACCGTCCGACCCGAGCCCCAGCAAGGTGATGTCGAAGAGGGGTCTGGCCGGATCGAGCTTTGCGTCCCCGTACGTCTCCTGCAGGGTGCCCTCATAGCGCAAGGCGGCCTCTTCGGGTGAGCCGTCGACGGGGATCGGAAAGACATTTTCGGGAGGCACGGGGGCCTTGGAAAGCATCGCCTCGTACGCCATCCGGTAATTGCTGTCCGGATGGTCATGAGGGACGAACCGCTCGTCGCCCCAATACCAAAACACGCGCTTCCAGGGAAATCGGTCTCGAAACTCGTCGGAGGCGAGGAGCTCGTACATGGGCCTAGGAGTCGAGCCACCCGAAAGCACGATTCGAAAAGGGCCCTGGGACGAGAGCGCCAACTCCGTCAGCCAATTGGCAACACGACGCGTGAGCGTCGATGGGTCTGCGAGCACTATGGTTCGTCCTTTCATGTTGGCCCTTTCATCGCTTCAGTCCGGCGAGGCAAGAATGAACCGCTCGATCGCTTTGGCAAAGCCTTCGTCGTTGTAGGAATCCGTGGTTGCATCGGCTTGGCTTTTCACGTCGTCAGAGGCATTTCCCATGGCGATGCTGAATCCCGACGGTTTGAACATGAGCACGTCGTTGGGCTGGTCGCCGATGGTGGCAATCTCCGATGGCGCAACGTCGAGATGTCGCGATAGGTACTCGAGCACCGCGCCCTTGTTCGCGTCCGCGTGGGTGATGTCCAGGTAGTAGGGCTGCGATCGGGCGGCGGTGGCGCGTTGCCCAAATGCGTCCTGGGCATCCGCCTCACAACGTTTCATCCGATCGTCGTCGTCGCTGATGCCGACGATCTTCACGGCCTCATCGAGATAGTCATCGAGGTCGTCCACCACCTTGGGCTGAAATTCGACGGTGGAAGTTTCACGGTCCACATGCGGCGCCTCAGGGTCGGTGATCAGCCACTCGTTGCCTCGATACACCCAGACGTCGAGCTGGTGCCCTCGGATGAGCTCGATCGCCTTGTGTGCCACCTCGGAAGGGATGGTCTTGCGTTCCAGAATGGAGAGATCGGGCTCGACGAACAGTCCGCCATTGAAGCCTGCGATGGGGGTGTCGAGCCCGAGCGGATCAAACAGCATGGACATGCCCCGTGGCGGTCGGCCGCTGGTGATCGCAAATCGAATCTGGGCACGATGCAGACTCTGAACGGCAGCTTTGGCGCGCTCGGTGAGAACCTTGTCTTCGGTGAGCAGGGTGCCGTCCACATCGGCCAGAACCATCGAAATTTTTCGTGAATTCGACATCAAAATTTCCTCGTTTGCGGTCCTCAGTCGAGGGGCCGCCACGCCCGCCCGTCCCGTTCGAGCAACTCGCCGGCCGCGGCGGGACCCGTGGTGCCCGCTCGGTAGTTTGGGAAGCTCTTTGCAGCGTTTCGTTCCCAAGCGTCCAGAATGGGCTGCACGGCCCGCCAACCGTGCTCGATGGTGTCTGCACGTTGGAAAAGCGTCGCGTCGCCGATCATGCAGTCGTAGATCAGCGTCTCGTAGCCCGTGTTGGGCTCCATCTCGAAATAGGACTTGTATGCGAAGTCCATGCTGACGGTGCTGAGCTTGACCTTGGGTCCCGGCTTTTTGGCCGCGAACTGAAGTGCAATTCCTTCCTCCGGCTGGATGCGCAAGATCATCCAGTTGGGAAACATCTTTTCGACATGCGTACCGCGAAAAATGGAAAACGGCGCTTGATGAAAGCGCACAGCCACCTCCGTCCATCGTTCCGCCATGCGCTTGCCGGTTCGTAAGTAAAACGGAACGCCCGCCCAGCGCCAGTTGTCGATCTGGAGCTTGCATGCCACGAAGGTCTCCGTGGTGGAGTTCCGAGCCACGTTCGGCTCCGATCGATACGCCTGGACCGACTTGCCGAGCACGGTGCCCTCGTCGTACTGGCCGCGCACCGAGTTTCGCATCGCCGTGTCCGCGTCGAGCGGCGTGATGGCCTGAATGACCTCCGCCTTCTTGTCTCGGACCGCGTCTGCATCGAAGGAGATCGGCGGCTCCATTGCGGTCATGGCGAGCAGTTGGAAAACGTGGTTGGGCACCATGTCCCGAAGCGCGCCGGTGCGCTCGTAGAACTTCCCCCGCTCTTCGACGCCGATGGTCTCGGCAACGGTGATTTGTACGTGATCGATGTGCTCCCGGTTCCAAAGCGGCTCGAACAGGCCGTTGGCGAACCGGAGCGCCATGATGTTCTGGACGGTTTCCTTCCCCAAGAAATGGTCGATTCGGTAGATCTGATGCTCGTTCAAATGCTTCAGAATTTTCGCATTGAGTGCCTTGGCCGAAGGCAGGTCGTGGCCGAAGGGCTTCTCGATGATGACCCGCCGCCATCGGTCGTCTTTTTCGGTGAGGAGGCCGGACGTGCCCAACCCTTCGATGGCTGTGCCGAAGAGGCGGTCTGCGATGGCGAGATAAAACAGACGATTGCCCCCGGTTCCCGCCTTCTCGTCGAGCTCGTCGAGATGTTTGGACAGCCGACGGAAGGTCTGGGAGTCGTTCAAGTCCCCCTGCACGTAACTCATCCGATCGGTGAGCCAACTCCAAGCTTCTTTGTCGATGTGGTCGGCTTCGAATTCCCCTCCGCCATCGGAAACGAATTCGTCGATCTGGTCCGTCAATCCGCGCCGCCAATCATCGGTGCTCTTGGACGCAAGGTCGACTCCCACCAGCCGAAACTCATCGGCCAAGCTCTTCGCTTCGACCAGATTGTAGAGCGCCGGCACCACCAGCCGTTTGGTCAGGTCTCCCGCAGCGCCGAAAATCACCATGGCGCATGGTGGCGCCACGGGTGCTGCGTTCGGGCGATTGGCCTCGTCGCTGGTCATGGTGCTTGCCTTTCCGTTCGAAGGAGAATGAGTCGACTACGGGATCAGTCGGATTTTTCTTCGTGCCCGCCAAACTGGTAACGCATCGCCGACAACAGCTTGTCCGCAAATTCTGCTTCGCCTCGAGAGCTAAAGCGTTCGTAGAGCGCCGATGAGAGCACGTGGACCGGCACGGCTTCGTCGATGGCTGCCTTCACGGTCCAGCGACCTTCGCCCGAGTCCGAGACACGCCCTTCGAACTTGGAAAGCTCGGGGTCTCGCAGCAGGGCGGCCGCGGACAGGTCGAGCAGCCACGAGGCGATTACGCTTCCCCGGCGCCAGACCTCGGCAATGTCCGGTAGCTTGAGGTCATATTGGTAGTGCTCGGGGTCTCTCAATGGGGCCGTCTCTGCGTCGATCGCTCCCTGGTCCTTGCCGATGTTTGCACTTTTGAGAACGGCGATCCCCTCCGCGTAGGCGGCCATGACCCCGTACTCGATGCCGTTGTGGACCATTTTCACGAAGTGACCCGCGCCGTTCGCCCCACAATGCAAATAGCCTTCCTCCGCAGTACCGCCTACGTCTTCGCGGCCCGGCGTGCGCGGGATGTCACCCCGACCCGGCGCGAGAGTCGCGAAGATCGGGTCGAGGTGCTCGACCGGTCCGCGCTCGCCGCCGATCATGAGACAGTAACCCCGCTCGAGGCCCCAAACCCCACCGCTCGTGCCTGCATCGACGTAGTGGATGCCCTTGGACTTCAGCTCCTTGGCCCGGCGAATGTCATCGATGTAGTAACTGTTGCCTCCGTCGATGACGATGTCGCCGCTTTCGAGATGGGGGACGAGCTCCTCGATGGTGTCATCGACGGCTGCAGCAGGCACCATCAGCCATACGGCTCGAGGTTTGGGAAGCATCTCGGCGAGAGCGGAGAGGGAATCTGCGCCTTGGGCTTGGGTGGCTTCGTCGTTCACGAGCTTTCGTACGGCCTCGGCGGACTTGTCGTAGACCGCGCAACGGTGACCGCCCTTCGACAGCCGACGCACCATGTCTCCTCCCATGCGTCCGAGACCAATCATTCCTATCTGCATTTCTGGTACTCCAGTCTGCTAAAGAGCCTATGGGCGCGAAGCGTCGCGCCGAAAAACGATTGGTGTGCTCGCACGATCATTTCGTTTTCCTCAGCTTGCGGCAGCGTCGGATCAACTCGTTGGTCGAGCTGTCGTGCTCTAGCTTTTCCGTCGTGCGCTCCAACTGCGGAATCAGCTGCTCTGCGAGACTCTTTCCGAGCTCCACTCCCCACTGGTCGAACGAATCGATTTGCCATACTGCCCCTTGTGTGAAGACGCTGTGCTCGTAGAGCGCAACCAGCTTCCCGAGGGTTGCGGGCGTCAAACGTTCGAGCAAGAGCGTGTTCGAAGGCCGGTTGCCTTCGAGCACCCGATGAAGGGCCAACCAATCGGGCGTACCCTCGGACTTCACTTGCTCCGCCGTCTTTCCAAACGCAAGCGCCTCAGTTTGGGCCAGGGCGTTGGCGAGCAGCATGTCATGATGGCCATCGAGTGGATTGAGCGGTTGGGCGAAGGCGATGAAGTCGCATGGAATGAGCCGAGTCCCCTGGTGAATGAGTTGGTAGAACGAATGCTGGCCGTTCGTTCCAGGGGCGCCCCAGTAGATGGGCCCGGTGTCGTAGTCGACGCGGACGCCGTCCCGGGTCACGTGCTTCCCGTTGCTTTCCATGGTGAGCTGC
>JASFKY010000069.1:0-14094 GCA_050118395.1 Myxococcales bacterium
GCATCATGTGCATGTATACGCCAGTCTTGTCGCCCATGGCTTCGGAGGCCACCAGGTAATCTACCGGAATCGAAGCCTTGTCTGGGCTTTGAAAAAACATGGCCATGATGGGCTTCAGAATCGGCTTCAACCACGCCGGCGCCTCCCTCGCCATGTTGGAGTTTACCGCGCCGGGGCACAGCGCGTGAACACATACGTCGGGCGCTTCCTGGGGGTTTGCATTGAGCCGCCTCGAAAGCTCGTGGAAGAACGTAGTCAGATGAAGCTTGCTCAGCCCGTAGTATTTCACGCCATCGGTGACTCCATAGTCGACCGGCTCGCCAAAATGATCGAAGTCGATGGGAATCGAGCTTCGATGCGTTTCCGATGATACGAAGATGACCCGCGGCGGGTCCTCAGCACGCGAGTTGTGGCCGTAGGCAGCATTGGGAATCACACCGTCACGCAGCAGCCGACCGAGCACGACGAACTTGGCCAAGAAATTAACGGCAAACATGAGGTCGAGGCCGTGCTTGTTGGTGCGCGCGCGAGCCGGCACCACGCCGGCATTGAAAACCGCCGCATCGAGCGTGACTTTTCGATCCCGGAGCTCGTCGCAGAAAGCTTCGATCGAATCGAAATCGCTCAGGTCTACGTACATCATTTCCACCGCATCGTTGCCGCTGAGGGCGCGGACCTCGTCGCCGGCCTCCGGAATGCCGCTGCGGCAGGCCATGATCACGCGCGCCCCGCGCTTGGCCAGACGAATGGCAATGGCCTTTCCGAGCCCGCTGTTGGCGCCGGTGACCAAACACGTGCGGCCGTCGAGCCGCCGCTCCGGCCCCACCGGCTGGACTTTGGGCTCCTTGTTTCGCTGATCGAGCACTCCACTCAGGACGGCGGTCAACGGATTGGCGTGCGTTCTTTCGGCCATGGCGCGCGCACTCTAGAAAATTGGGTTCTCAAGTCAACGCGACGCGGTGATCCGCAGGTATTCGCCTACGACGGTTTCGAGGCCCACGAACAAAGCACGGGCGATGAGCGCATGCCCGATCGAAACCTCGTCGACGTAGGGCACCGTGAGGAACGTCGCCAAGTTGTTCAAATCCAAATCATGTCCCGCATTCACCCCGAGGCCGTTCGCGTGGGCGCGCTCGGCCGCGGCTCGATACCGAGCCAAGCTCCGATCAACCGCTTCTGTCCCTTTCTCGAAAGCGCGGGCATAGGGCTCCGTGTAGAGCTCCACCCGATCGGCGCCGAGCTCGGCGGCCCAATCGATGGGCGCGGGCTCGGGATCGACGAACACGCTGACGCGCACCGCGCTCGCTTGAAGCCGAGCGATGATGTCGAAGAGCTGCTGCTTCGGGGTGCTTGGAGGCCAACCTGCTTCGCTCGTGATCTCGCCCGGACGAACGGGAACCAGAGTGCATTGGTCAGGCCTGACCCGCTCCACCAGCTCGATGAGATCGGGCCTCGGATCCCCCTCGATGTTGTACTCCACGCGATCACGGACTGGGTGCAGCGCCTCGGCGATTGCGTATACATCCGAGGGGCGAATGTGACGCTCATCGGCCCGAGGATGCACCGTGATCCCCGGCGCACCGGCCTGCACGCATACCCGCGCCGCGTCGACCACGCTGGGAATGGCGCCTCCCCGCGAGTTCCGAAGCGTCGCCACCTTGTTCACGTTCACGCTGAGCCGAGGCATTTGGGACCCAGTCTTAGCAGCCACCCTCCCCCGATGTCAGGCTTGGCCAAAAGACGAGCGTCCCGAGGCTCGGCATGAGGATCTGCGGGGCCCTTACGTCTGGTAGAACATATCCTGCTTTTACGTAATATTTTGCCCATGAAGGTGAGCGCCAAGGCGGTCGTGCTCGAGGTGCTTTCGGCGGGGCAGTCGATCTACCGGAGCGCACTGCCCGTGAAGTCGCTGGTCCAGGCCGCATCGGTGTTCGACATCGCGGAGAACAGCGTGCGCGTGGCCATCGTGCGTCTGCGAGCCGAAGGCTTGATCGAGTCGCCGAAACGAGGCGAGTACCGCCTTGGCCCGAGCGCGCAGGTCGTCAACGAAAAGATTCATGGGTGGCGCACCGTCGAGGCCCGGGTCGCCGAATGGGATGGCTCTTGGGTGGCGGTTTTCACCGCGAACCTATCTCGAACGGACCGGCCGGCGCTTCGACGCAGGCTTCGTGCCTTGCGATTTCTGGGCTTCAAGGAGCTCCGGCCGGGCTTGTTCCTCCGACCCAACAACTTGACTCCCGGCATCGAGGGAATCCGAAAAGAGCTGCTGACTCTGGGTCTCGACGACGATGCGTTGGTGTTTCGAATCGCCGATCTAAGCCCAGACGGTGATCACGAAGCGCGTGCTTTGTGGGAAGGCGCGGCATTGGAGCGCGGCTACGCCAAGCTCCAGTCGGACCTCGTGCAGAGCATGAATCGCTTGGAGCAGGGAGCGCTCCAAGATTCGGTACGAGAGTCGTTTCTTCTCGGCCGAGAGGGCATCCGTCAGGTCGTGCTGGATCCTCTTTTGCCCCACCCGCTGATCGACGAACGAGAGCGCTCGAGCGTGGTCCAGAACCTTCAGAGTTATTGCGACAAGGGGCTGAGCCTTTGGGCTCGTTTTCTCGATCTCGAGTAGCGGCGCACCGAGTGATTTCGGGTATGCTGCGCCCTCATGAAAGCAGAGAATTTCACGTTCCCCACCGTGGACGGAGTCGATCTGTACGTGCGCGCCTGGCTGGTCGATCAACCCAAGGCGATCGTACAGATCCTGCATGGCATGGCGGAGCATGGCGCTCGATACGGAAGGCTGGCCCAGGCTCTGGCCTCAGCCGGTTTCTCCACCTACGCGCACGATCACCGAGGACACGGGCGGAGCGTCTCCGAGGGAACGCCGCCCGGGCACATCGCCGACAGCGACTCTTGGAATCGGATCGTGGAGGACGCGCACGGGGTGAACCGCGAAATCGCCAAACGTCACCCCGGTGTTCCCATCATCGTGCTCGGCCATTCGATGGGTTCTTTCATTCTGCAGCAACTGCTCTTCGAGCATCCTCGGGACATGATCGGCGCGGCACTTTCCGCGTCGAATGGAAAGCCGCCTGCCATCGCGACCCTGGGGAAAATGGTTGCCCGCATCGAGCGAGCACGAGTCGGCAAACGCAATCCCAGTCCCATCCTGCAGCGCCTCACCTTCGGAGAGTACAACAAAGCATTTGCTCCGAACCGAACCGAGTTCGACTGGTTGTCACGAGACCCAACCGAAGTCGATGCATACGTCGCAGACCCCCTATGCGGATTTGCGGTGTCTACGCAGGTTTGGATCGACATGCTGCAAGCCCTCGATCGCATCGCCAAACCAAGCAACGTGGCCAAGGTGCCCAAAGACAAGCCGCTTTATTTGTTCGCCGGGGATCGCGACCCGGTCGGCGACTTCGGAAAAGGAATGAAGAGGCTGCACGATGCTTACAAGCGCGCGGCCATCTTCGACGTTCGGTTGAAGTTGTATCCCGAGGGAAGGCACGAGATGCTCAACGAGACCAACCGCCAGCAGGTCATGGACGATTTCATCGCGTGGTGTAACGAGATCGTCGCATCGCAAAGTTAGGCAGAGGGCCGGCTGGTATAAAGTGGACCCTCGGCTTCACCGCGGACCAACGGCCGCGTTTCGGGCGTCATGCGACATCGCCACAACGCGCTTCGCGAGCCTATCGATTCCGCACCTCTGTACTCGTTGAAGTCTTCGAGCACGGCCTCGATCAACAAACCGGCGTCGCAGAGCACTCGCTGCTTCTGCAGACCTCGCTCGCTGGCGCGCCGGCTGTGACCAAAGCAAACGTACAGGCGGCCGTCTGGCTTGAGCAGATCGATGGCCCGACTGACGAATAGACGAAAGCCCTCCAGCGCGTAGGGCGGATCGGTGAATACCGCGCCGAAACGGCCCTTGAGCCTCTTGTCGACGGGGTGCCGCAAGTCGTGCTCGACGAGCTGATGCTCCCAGCCCTGCTGCTCGGCGTGACGACCCAGAATAGTCAGAATCTCGGGGTCATTGTCGAGTACGGTCACTTTGCGTCGAGCCCCCGCGAGCTGTACCGCAGCGCTCGTCAGGTCGTCATCTCCCAAAAAGAGCAGGCCGCGCTGATGCTCTCCCGCCTCCAACAAGAGAGCGGCACGTCGGACGGCCGTCTCGACGGTCACGTAGACTTGGTCGAGGGCTCGTTTGGGCTCAGTGCGCTCCGACGCGATCGCTTCGTATGCGGAGCGCCACGTGACCGACGCCCCCGGTGGAGTCGAGCGAGCGACGAGCTCGCGGGCGAGCGCTGCAAGACCTCGGTCCGAGCAGCGAATCTGGCCGTGGTCCTCTTCAAACCATTGCGGATAACGTTCGACCACCTCGCGAACGACCGACGAAGCTTCGCCCGCCGTGCGGACGAGCGCTTCCCGCGAGCGTGACCGACCGTCGCCGAGTGCCCTGAGGATGCGAAACGCCCCTTCGTACACGGCGAACGTTACTTGTCGCGAAATACGATCATGCCGTGCGTCAGATCGTACGGGGACAATGCCACCGTCACACGATCGCCCAAGATCACGCGAATTCTGAATTTGCGCATCCGGCCGCACAGTTGGGCACGCACGGTCGCACCCGAATCGGTCGTCACTTCGAACTGGCCCCCCGCGAACACCTGGCTGACCACACCACTCAACTTGATGTGGTCGTCGCGTTTGTCTTCCGCCTCGAAATCGCGCTCGAATCTCTTCCGTCTTCCTCTTTGGCTCCGTTTCGCCACTCAGTCTCCCTTTCGTTATCGCCGCAACCTAAGTCTTCTGGGTCCGTCTCGCCACCCGGAAGTATCCTTTTTGATACTGACGGCGCTCTCGTTTTTCTAGCACCGCCCATGGAAAAGTCAGCCAGAACGCCTCAATGTGGCTAGTCCGGTGCTTCAACGACACCCAGATGATGGATGGAGTCTCGCAGCCCCCATGAGGGTGAGCGACCGGACGCATCGTCTCTTGTGCAAGCTGGCCAATTGCATCCTGCCTGACCGCCCGCGTGCACCCGGAACACTCGCGGAAGTGACCCGCCAGGCGCTCGTGCTCTTGCAATACATGCCTCGGTCCTCGGCCCGGGTGTTCCTGTGGGGCATGCGCGCCCTGAACTGGTCCCCTGTGTGGCGATTTCGGGGCCTGCGCCCACTCACCTCGTTACCGGTCGAGTCGGCCCGGCGACAGCTCCGAGGGGTCGCCCAAAGCCGCTGGTTGCCGGTGCGCCTGCTGATGTACGGCCCCGTCGGTTTGTTCATGTCCAGCTATTTCGACCAAGACTACGTTCATCGGGAGATCGGCTACGCGCCCGTACCCTTCTTGAGTGATCGAATCGAGCTTCGGCGCCAGTGGGTCGAAGGCCGAGAGCCTGGCACCGAGGACGAGGTTCACCACCCCGGGGCATTCGCTCCATGACGATCCTGGCCCATCGGGACTACCGCGGCGTCGAAACGCACGAGGCGGACGTGGCCGTCATCGGCACCGGCGCGGGAGGGGCCGTGGTTGGCGCGGAGTTGGCGGAGGCGGGCCACGACGTGATCTTCCTGGAGGAAGGGGCGTACCATCCGACATCGAGCTTCAATCCATACCTTACCGAGTCGCTCTCTCGCCTGTTTCGAGACGCAGGAGGGACCATCATCATGGGGAGGCCTCCCATCCCCTACGCCGAAGGACGATGCGTGGGTGGAAGCACCGTGGTGAATGGAGGCATGGCCTGGCGACCGCCCGAACACGTGCTGGCGGAGTGGGAGCGCGTTACCGACCAGCCCGATCTGGGCAGTAAAGCCATGGAGCCGTTGTTGGATCGGGTCGAACGGCGCATTCACGTCAAGCCGCAACATCCGTCATCGCTCGGGGAGGACAGCCGGCTGCTCGAAGAAGGAGCGCGACGTCTGGGCTGGCGATACGAGCACAATCGCAGAGCGCAAGATCGTTGCGTCGGCTCGAATCAGTGTCTCACGGGCTGTCCCACCGGGGCCAAGCAGTCGACGCTGATCAGCTACATGCCACGAGCCATGTCGAGAGGCGCGCGCTGTCTGACGGAAGTGCGGGTGAATCGCCTTTGGATCGAAAAGGGGCGGTGCGTCGGGGCGTTGGGTCGGGCGATCAATCCACGCACCCGCGAGCAGGACATCGAAGTCCGCGTACGAGCCAAGGCCGTCGTGGTGGCATGCGGAGCCATCCAAACCCCGTTTCTATTGCTGCGGCACCGACTCGGCAGGCCAAGTGGACAGCTCGGCAAGAACTTTCTGTGCCACCCCAACACCAAGGTTCTCGCGATCTATCCCCACGACATCTACGCGTGGCAAGGTGTCAGCCAAGGAGGTCAAATTCGCGAATTCCGCGATGAAGGGATCCTCATCGCAGAAAACGCCGTGCCACCCGGCACTGCAGCCGCGCAGATCCCGTTCATCGGGAACGAGGCGCTGGAGCTGATGAGCCACTACAACGCCATGGCGATGACCGGAGTGCTCGTCGAAGACTCGCATGCCGGCAGCGTGAGCCGGAGCTTCGGCTCACCGATGGCCAAGTACAGCATCACCCGCTACGACCACGAACGATTTCTGCGCGGTGTGCGCCATCTCGCGACCCTGCACTTCGAGATGGGCGCACAGAAGGTGATTCTTCCTTTCAGTAATTTCCACATCGCCGAGCACGTCGATGACCTGGCCCGAATCGAGCGCACCCAGCGCTCGCGAAGCACCATCGAGCTGTTCACGGTGCACATGATGGGGACTTGCCGCATGGGCAGCCGCCCCCAAAGGTCGGTTGTCGATTTGAACGGAGAGCTATGGGATCTGCCAGGGTGTTACGTGGCGGATGCCAGCCTTTTTCCGACCGCGGTGGGCGTCAATCCTCAGGTCACCATCATGGCGCTCGCAACACGAGTCGCTGAACGTCTTCGGCTTCCCAATTGACAAGCCAATCGCTTTTGAGCACATGCTAGGCACGCATCGATGCTCGATCTTCCCCGACTCAGGCGCATCCGCCTCATGAAACGCCCCATCGGCCAAGTGTTCTTCGGCCATGTAGTGCTCACGCCCAACTACAAGCTCCTCCCCGGCGTAGACATTCAGATCGAAGGGCTACAGAACGTGCCGGACGAGCCGGTCATCTTCGCGATGAATCACACCGATCGGTTCAACTACTTTCCGTTCATGTACGAGATGTGGAAGACCCAAGACCGCTACATGACGGTATGGGTGAAGGGCAAATATTACGAGCAGCCCATCGTGGCTACGTTCATGGAGCTGACCAGTAATCTGCCCACCGTTTCACGTGGCTACATCATCACCAAAGACTTCGCTCTGACCATGGGGCGGCGCCCGACGGATAGCGAGTACGAAACGCTCCGGGAGCTGGTAAACCGCGAGGCCGATCCGGACGGGGACTCGGCCACGGTAGACGTATCGGGCATTCCGCCCAAGCTCTTCGAAACCAAGCGAACCATCCTAGGTCTGAATTTCAATCCGGCCGAAAGCTCGTACGCCGCTGCTATCAATCGAGTCTTCAACGCGATGATGCGCGAGTTCGTACGGCTCAACGAGCGCTCCTTCGAGCTAGGGCTCGATTTGCTGGTGTTTCCTCAGGGCACTCGGTCGATTCGCCTTCCCAAGGGTCGAATCGGGATGATGGAGATCGCGCTTCGATACAAAAAGACGATCGTGCCGGTGGGTTGCAACGGCTGCGACCTCGTGTACACGGGCTCTTTGCCGATCGCCAAGGCTGGAACCATCGTCTACCGGATCGGCAGACCCATCCCATACGAAGAGCTTTCCGATTTCCACATCGACGAGTCGTATGAGCCGTTCACGCCAGAGGCGGAGCACGCACATCGAGCGAAGTTTCAGGGGGCGGTAGACCTGGTCATGAATCGCATCAACGATCTGCTCGATCCCCGATACCAATTCAGCGAGGACCTGGAGAGCACGGGCGTCAGTGGAACCGCTCGCTTCATGTAGGGTCACAGTTGTTCCCTTCTCCGAAACGGGTTAGACACGCTCCGTGGACGGGCTCGAGTCTCTGAAGCAAGCGACGACGCCAAAGCCGGTGGTCGCCATCGTGGGCGGAGCGGTCGCGGGCTCGGAGGCTGCAGCTGCCTGTGCGGCTAGAGGCGTCATCGCCGTGGTGTTCGAGCAAGGCGACCGACCCTACGGCAAAATCGAAGATGGCTTGCCTCGATGGCACGAAAAGCTTCGTGAAAAGGAATGCCGTCGGATAGACGAAAACCTGGAACGCGACGGTGTGATCTTCGTCCCGAAGACCGAGATCGGCCGAGACATCGCCTGGGACGAGCTTTATCGGGATTTCGCATTCAGCGCGATCGTGCTGGCGAATGGAGCTTGGCGCGATCGTCCGTTGGCCGTCGAAGGAGTGGATGAATACGTGAGCCGCGGCCTCGTGTATCAAAACGAATTCGTCTACTGGTTCAATCACTACGACGACCCAGATTACGAAGGGCCGGTGTTCGACATTCCGGACGACGTCATCGTAGTCGGTGGCGGTCTCGCTTCGATTGACGTGGTCAAGATCGTCAATCTCGAGCTCTATGCACGAGCCCTGCGAGCGCGCGGCATCGAGGTCGACATCGTCGAAATGGAAGTCAAGGGCATCCCGAAGACTCTCGAAGCGCACGGCCTCACCATCGAAGAGCTCGGTGTCAAGGGTTGCAAGCTCTACTACCGCCGACGCATGGAAGACATGCCATTGGCAAGCGCGGACGATCCAACGCCGGAACAGCTCGCCAAGCTTCGAGCCGCTCGCGTCAAAATCATGGAACGGGTCATGCGCAAGTATCTCGTCGACTTCGAGCCACTGTGCATGCCCATTGCGACCATCGTCGAGGACGGTCGCTTGGCCGGGATTCGCTTTCAAAAGACCGAGGTCGTCGATGGCCGCGTACGCGGGATCGAGGGCTCGGAGCACGATGTGAGCGCGACGATGGTGATCAGCTCGATTGGAAGCATTCCCCGCCCCATCGTGGGAATCCCGCTCCGGGGCGAGCTCTACTACTTCGCTAGCTGGGAGAGCGGCGAAGTGCACGGCCTTCCCGGCGTGTTCGGATTGGGCAACGTGCTCACGGGGAAAGGCAACATCAAAGACAGCCGGGCCAATGCAATCGACATCATCGAGAATGTCGTATCCTCGTACCTCGGTGTGGGCGATGAGCCGGCTCGAACGCCAGGCGATCAAACCGCGAGGGCACGGGCGGTCGCCGAACGCTTCGAAGACCGCGGTCAGCCCATGCCACCGGACGCAATGAAGGCCTTGGCGCGCCGCATCGAAGCGCGTCATCGGGAAATCGGCTACCAGGGCTACCAGACCTGGCTCGCCACCCATCGTCCACGCTAGTCATTGCACCGAGGGAACTTCGCCGATAAGGTGCGCCCCGCTTTGGAGATTCGATGAGGAAGAAGGGCCTGAGTATCGCGACGCTGGGCCTGCTGCTTCTTGCAGTCACGTCGATTGCGTCGGCCCAGGAGCGCCGAGTCAACATGCGCTTTCAGGGCGGTGCCCAGCTCGGGGTTCCGATATTTCTCGGCGTGGACCACAGCATCGTGCGACCCGGAGCGAGTCTCAGTGGATGGGGTGGCTTCGACCTCGGGTGGTTCGTATTCGACTTCGGACTCGGATTTCAGTGGACGAGAATCGACACCTACAACATTCCGGGCATCTTCGATCGTCCCGGCAACGAGCCTTTGGTTCGCCTGTTTTTCTCGCCGGAGATTCGCTTCCAAGTGCCGACCATCGACGCAGTGCTGCCCTACATCACGGGCTCTTTCGATGCAAACATTTGGAACTTTGCAGCGCTCGGCTCTGGGTGCGCCTGGTACTATTGCCGCAACGACGGCCGTGGAAAGTTTGCGCCGGGATTCAGCGGCAAGGCAGGGCTCGGCATTCGCCTCAAGGGTGCGATGTTTCTGGACGTGGGATTCCAGTACTCGATGAGCGGGAAAGGCCAGTTCTTCGAGCGAACCCAACGGTGGCTGTCACCCTTCATCGGCTTCTTTTATCGAGGCGACCGGAACCGGCTCGGGGGAATGGGTTACTGACCCCAGTTCGAATCGCGCGGTGGACGGATCGACCCTTCAGGCGAGCTCCTCCTCCGTCTCCAAAATGGGGTCCGATGCGGGCTCGAGCATGGGCAGTGACTCCTCGATCCGGTCTGCGGCCCGCGCGACCGCATGCATGAACAGCTCGAGATCGCTCACTCGGAGCTCGTCCAGGATGACCGTGTGACGTACCACGTAGACGTCTCCGTCCAGGCAAAGCGAGCCGACGGCCAAATTGAAGCTCTGATGCAAGGCAGCCGTCGGATCGAGACGCTCGACGCGGCAGCAGGCAGAGGAAAAATCGATCCATGCACGACCGAGTGCGCGGTAATGCGCGACGATGACGGCCTGAAGCCGCCCACCCGGGTACCGGAATACCACCTTGAAGCTGTGCTCGTGCTCCTCGGCCAGCTTGTAGTTGGACCTCGCGTGATCCTTGATGTCGGTCCACGTCGCCACGGGCGGATCGTTGTAACATAGGCGCTTGCAAAATGGGCTCGAATCTGCGCCGGCACTGCGTACACTTCCCGACATGTTGCACCGTCTCGCGTCACCGTTTTGGCGCTCCTCCATCGCCGCAGAGCTTCGGATCGGCCCACTCGCATTGCGAGGAACGGTTCCTTGGTTGTTGCGCACCAAGCTCAAGCAAGTCGAGAGCTTGCTCGAAGTCGCACTGCGAAACGCGCGAGCTGCGCCGCACGACCTCGCTTTCGAGATGGGCGACGAGCACCTGACTTGGTCCGAGCTCGCCACCACGACTTCCCGAGTCGCGCACACGCTCGCTGCTGCCGGAGTGAAGCAAGGCGACGTCGTAGCTTTGTTTGCCGAGAACTCGCCCTTTTACGTTGCGGCGGTGCTGGGCGCCTCACGTGTCGGAGCAACCGCTGCCCTCATCAACACCAATCTTCGGGGACGTCCTCTCACGCATGCCATCGAGATGTCGGGGGCGAAGGTGGTGATGGCGAGTCATACGCTCGAGCCCTCACTTCGGGATTGCGAGTCCTTGTGCCGTTCGCTCGATCGCACGCTCGTATTCGACGACGACCCGTACTCCAGATTCCTGGCGAACGCTCCGACCGTTCCGTACCCGCCCGCACCCATTCGAGCAGAGGATGATTTCATCTACATTTACACGTCCGGTACGACTGGCCTGCCCAAGCCATGCCGGATTTCTCACGCCCGAGCCATCCTGGCGGGAGCGGGTTTCGGGCCACTGATGTATGAGTTTGGACCCGAGGACAAGCTCTACTGCGTTCTCCCCCTGTATCACGCGAGCGGATTCTTGCTGGGTGTCTCCGCCGCGATCACATCACGCGTACCGGTCGCCATGAGGCAATCATTCAGCGCCAGAGCATTTTGGGACGACGTTCATCGGTATCGCGCCACCGCGATTCTCTACATCGGTGAGCTCTGCCGATACCTCGTCAATTCACCGCCCCACCCTCGAGAGCTACCCAATCCCATACGAGTCGCCGTGGGAAACGGGCTTCGACCTGACATCTGGCCGCGGTTCAAGTCCCGATTCGGCATCGAGCACATCCGTGAATTCTACGGAGCGACGGAAGCGCCCGGCTTCATCGCCAACTTGAGCGGACGAGAAGGATCGGTCGGGCGGGTCCCGCTCGGCGGCTGGGTCGGGTGGATGCGCCTGGTCCAATACGACGTGGATCGCGATCGGCACGTCCGGGACGAGCGCGGTTTCTGCGTGCCCTGCGAACCGGAGGAGGTCGGAGAGCTCTTGATTCGTGTTCCCAAGATGTCGCCGGCGGGTTTGGAGTATCGGGGCTACACCGACCAGACCGCGACCGAGAAGAAGCTTCTTCGCGATGTCTTCAAAAAGGGAGACCTCTATTTCCGTTCCGGAGATCTACTGCGATTCGACGAAGACGGTTTCTACTACTTCGTCGATCGCATCGGGGACACCTTTCGATGGAAAGGCGAAAACGTCTCGACGGCCGAGGTGGCGGACGTGATCACCAACGACGATGGAATCGAAGAGGCCACCGTCGTAGGCGTCCACGTACCCAACATGGAAGGTCAAGCCGGCCTCGCAGCAGTCGTTCCCTCGGGTCCGTTCGATCCAGAGCGTTTCTGGCGCGCGGCAGCCGAGCTCCCCCCATACGCACAGCCTCGGTTCGTGCGAGTCATGAGCGGATTGGCCAAGACGGCCACCTTCAAGATTCAAAAGGGCGACTTGAGAAAGGACGGCGTCGACCCCTCGGTCGTACAGGACCCCTTGTACGTGAGGACCAGCGGCGGCTACGAACGACTCACAGTCGAACGCTGGACGGACATCAAAGAAGGCCGCCTTCAACTCTGAATGGGGGCCGGCAAAACCGGGCACGCATGTCCCACCCGGTGCGACTGCTACGAGCGCTGCAGCGCCTTTTCGATGATTGCGAAATCTTCGGGAACGTATTGGAGCGCCAGCGCAACCCGATGAGCTTTGTCGGTCATCTTGCTCCAAGTCTTTCGTACGATGGGAATGAGCTTGGCCTCGTCGTGCTTCTGCGCGAAATCGTGAAAATAGTGCTCCAGGAATACGAGGCAGATCACATCCTCTAGCAACTGGACGTCGGGGTCCGTCTTCAGGCCGCGCTTCCGGAGCAGCGTCTGCACGCGTTCCACCGTCTGCTCGTCGTAGCCCGCCTCGCGCATGATGCGGCCAGCGATGTCGCCATGGCGCTTGTAGAGGTCGGTGCGCCACTTGAGGTATCCCGCCCGACCCTCGGGATAGCTTTCGCGCGGCACCTCCCACCGCCGTATGTGCTGGGCACGCGCGGCCAGCTTCACCGTCTCAGGCGCTTGCGGTGCGAATGCCTCCAGGCACGCCGACATGCGTCGGCCGTAGACCAGCTCCTTGGGCAAGTCCTCGTCACCGACGCGCTCGCGGTTCGGGTCCTCGGCGTTCGCCTCGTCGAAACGACGAAATGCTTCCTCCAAGCGTGACATCGTCGAAGATTACCATGAGCGTGCGAGCCCAGCTCCTCAGGCACCTTCCGCTTCTTTGGCCGCCCTGCGAGCGGCTACGCAAACCGATGCCATGGAGGCACCTCCAAAAATCATGCTGACGCCAACCAAGGTGCCCACGGCCCAGACGCCCGAAACCGGAAACTGCCGCCAGATCATGATGCCGAGCGCCAACGCCACGATGCCGCTGAAGAGAGTCCAGCCCCAACCGCTGATCGGTCGCAAGCGGAAGGCCCAGATGATCTCGAAGACACCTTCCACCAAGAAATAGGCGGCAAGGAAAAGTGTGAGTGTCGCGAGAGCCATCCCGGGGCGGCCGATCATGTATCCACCGGCCACGATCGAGAGAAGGCCGATTACGAAGACCAGCAACCCGTGGCCGAAGGACCCCATGCGAAACGCGAAGAACAACCTCGATACGCCGGCGATGATGAGCAGCACACCGACGACGAGCGCAACCGAAAGGCCCGCGACCAACGGCGCCACGAGGGCCAAGAACCCAGTGATGACGGTCAGAATGCCGACCGCAATTCCGAACCCGGCGTGTCGCTTGAGCGTGCCCCACATCTCATGATCGATTTCTCGAATGCCGTTAGCCATGAATCACCTCCCGAGCACGCAGAGCAGACCGCAACATCAAGCAGAGCGCAAGCGCAATCGATGTGATATGGCCTGTTGCCGTGAAAGAGATGTGGGAAGAGCGCTACGGTCAGGAGGAGTACGCATACGGCGAAGAGGCCAATGCGTTCTTCAAACGAGCGCTCGACGCAATTCCCGAGCCCGGACGCATTCTTCTTCCAGCGGAGGGCGAGGGCAGAAATGCCGTGTACGCGGCAGGTCGAGGGTGGACCGTTCACGCGTTCGACACCAGCACGGCCGGACGCGACAAGGCGCTGAAGCTAGCAGCGAAGCGCGGCGTTCACATCGACTATCGCATCGCGGACTATCGGACGGTCGAACTCGATCCCTCGACCTATGACGCCATCGGCTTGATCTTCGCGCACATTCACGAGCGCGAGCGCAGAAACGTGCACCGCCGTTTGATGACCGC
>JASFKY010000070.1:0-13940 GCA_050118395.1 Myxococcales bacterium
GGACTACGGCCGGTACCGTATCGAGGGCACCGGTTGGTATGCCCGAGCGATGCGAGCGCACGCAAACTGCCTCGAGAACCTACCGATCTACGGTGCAATCGTCTTGGTCGGGGTCGCTCTCGGCGCAGGAAGCCCGGCCTTGGACGTGCTTGCCCTGATTCTCATCGTCGCCCGCGTTGCCCAGACGTTCGTCCACGTCGCATTCGAGCAGACCAACGTCGTGGTGGCCTTTCGCTCCACCTTCTACAACACACAGTTCATTTGCATGATCGCGATGGGGATCATGGTGGCCATCCAAGTTGCGCGGTAAATGGTGCTCAGGGCCGAACGACCCATCATGGCTAAGCCCCCCTTTCCATCGTCGCGGCAAATGCTAAAGGAGTGCGAGAGTCATGAAAGTCATCGTTCTCGGGGCAGGCGGCATGGGCCGGTACGCGGCCCGGACCGCCGCGGCAATGGATTTCGTGGAGGACCTGGTGGTTGCCGACCTCGACGAGACCCGCGCGCGTGAATTCGCAAGCCAGCTCGGACCCAAGGCAAGGGGCGCGAGCGTCGACGTTCAAAATGCTCGATCTCTAGCGCGCCTGTTCGAGGGAGCGAACGCCGTCCTCAACACGGTAGGCCCTTTCTTTCGTTTGGGGCCACCCGTGCTTCGCGCTGCGATCGGTGCTGGCGTTCACTACCTGGACATCAATGACGATTGGGAATCGACCGAAGCCATGCTTGCACTCGACGAAGATGCACGCTCCGCGGGCATTACCGCCGTCATCGGCGTCGGCGCTAGCCCCGGAATGTCGAACATGCTCGCCTGCCTTGCGATGCGCGAGCTCGACGAGGTCGACGAGATCATCGCGGGTTTCGATCTCGATGCGGCGATGCCCGAAGAGCGCGGTGACGAACCCTCCGCGGCGACCATTCACGGTCTGCACCAGCTGAGCGGACGAATTCGCGTATTTGAACATGGGACATTCGCACTGGCAAAACCGCAACGCCACATCGATTTCGACTATCCCGGGCTTGGTTCGCGCGCCGCTTGGACCATGGGACATCCAGAGGCGATCACCTTTCCGCGATACTTCCCGAAGCTACGCACCGCTCGCGTCGTGATGACCATGGAGCGCAGCAACCGAATCGCCGTTCGGGTTCTGTGCAGCTTGATCGACGCAGGAGTCGTTTCGCTCGAAAGAGCAGCTCGTTGGGTCGAGCGGCTGGAAGGCGTGGGCAAGCCCGTCAAGACGCCGGCGGATTACATCACCGAGGTTCTCGACCAGGCAGCGAGCCGGCTTCCCCCGGTGTTTGCAGTGGCCAGGGGCCGGCGCAAGGGTCAGACGGCCAGCATCGCAGGGACCGTGCGTTCGGCTCCGGCGGTCGGGATGGGAGGCGCCACCGGGGTTCCACTCGCAGTGGGCCTGTCCGTGGTCCGTCCTCTCTTGGGCACCCAATGTGGCGTATTTGCTCCCGAGGCCATCGTCGATCCGACGGCCTTCTTCGATACGCTGGCGCCCCTTTGCGACCCGGTCTGCCAGGGCGCCGACGACCTCGTCATCCTCACCCGCTCGTGGGACTCGGTCGATCTGGCCGCCGCGCTGTCCCGGGCGCAGTGACGCGCGGACCTCGAACGTCACAGATCGTCCAAAAGCGGGGCTAGTGCCTCCGGTCGCAAGCGCGTATTCTCCTGGGCGACCATGCCGGAGTCGTTCTACGAACGTTTGAGTGCTCTTGACGCGATCTTTCTCGACCTTGAGAGCGAAACCGTGCCCATGCACGTGGGCGCCGCCCTCATCTTCGATGCCAAACCGCTCATGCTGGCGCACGGAGGGCTCGATATCGACCGCATCACCCAATACACCTTGGCGGCGCTCGATACCGACCCTCGTTATAGGCAGCGGCTCGCTTGGGTGCCCGGGTTTCGGCACCCGGTCTGGGTCGACGATGATCGTTTCAACATTCACTTCCACCTCCGACACACCAGGCTTCCGCTGCCCGGAGACGAACGAATGCTCAAGCGACTGGTGGGAAGGCTGTTCTCGCAACGCCTCGATCGGAGCCGGCCACTTTGGGAGATCTGGCTGGTGGAGGGCATCGAAAACGACCAGTTCGCGCTCGTCGCCAAAGCGCATCACTGCATGGTCGATGGAGTAGCGGGCGTCGGTCTGCTTCAAGCGCTACTACAAATGGGGCCGCCCGGACCGGACAGAGAACCCAAGCAATGGAAACCGCGTCCGGCTCCTAGCGCCGCCCAGCTCTTGCAGAGCGAGCTGGGGCACCGCATCGATGGTTTGCGCAAGCTCTCTCACTTCATGCCGCGCATCCGCAAGGACATGGGAGGGGTGGCCGGCGTGCTGCGTTCCGGGATGAAACTCGGTCCAAAAACCGAATTCACGGCGGCCGATATCAGCCCGTACCGCCGTTTCGACTGGGCCTGTTTCGACATCCAAGAGGTCAAGGCCATCAAAAATGCCCTGGGGGGGACCATCAACGACGTCGTGCTCGCCACGACGACCGGCGCCATCCGACGTTTTCTCGAAGACCGAGACATCGACGTCGATGCGATCGATGGCTTTCGGTCGTTTCTGCCCGTCAATACGCGCAAGGTTGGCGGCGGCTCGACTGGAAACCAGGTGGCCATGCTCCTGGCAGAGCTACCCGTCGCAGAACCGGATCCCATCGAAAGGCTGAAGAAAGTCATCGAGGTCACCACCACGCTCAAAAAGGAGTCGAATCAGACCGCGGGCGCCGAGCTCCTCGAAGACGTAGCCAACCTCACCACCAAACGCCTCATCCTCGGCATCTCGCGCGCGGCCATCCGTCGACGGGCCTACAGTATCGTGGTCACGAACGTGCCGGGTCCGCCGTTTCAGTTGAACCTCCTCGGCGCTCCGATGAAAGCCATTTATCCACTGGTGCCCATCCCGCCAACCCAGAACCTCGGCGTCGCCCTCTTCAGCTACAACGGGCAGCTCTGCTGGGGTTTCAACGCCGACTGGGAACGCTTTCCCCACGTGCACGAGTTCGTCGAACATCTCGAAGCGTCTTTCGACGAGTACCGACGTCTCGCAGCCTCTGCTCCCGCCGAGGCTGCAAGTGGGCGAGAGCGAGCAGCCCGCGCATAGGATTCGGTCCTGGAGGTCATCCGGACGATCGAACGCGTGATCCGGTGAAGACTCAAAACAACGTGTAGATGAAGGGCGCCGCGGCGGTTCCGCCCAACACGACCAGCAGCCCGAGCAGGACGATGGCGACGATGATCGGGGCCAGCCACCACTTCTTGTTGGCTTTCAAAAAACCCCAGAGCTCCGCCACGAGGCCGGCTTGCTTTCCCGAAGCCTGGGTGAGGAAGTCATCGTCTTTTTTGGGTTCGTCGCGGTCGGACATGGGCCTACCTCAGTATTGATGGAAATAGCTTTCTTTGTCTCGCGCCGGGCGCGCCCGAGTCCAGTAACTCGGCGCGTCGGGCTGATAGCGGCGGTGCAGGGGGTCGCGGCCGAGAGCACGCATGACGATGGCGATAGGTCCGATCACCAGAAAATACAAGGCGCCCATGATCACGTAGGACAACACGAAGCCAATGGGAAACGCCAAGAGGCTGAGACCCACGTAGAGGAACCGGTTGGCCCTCGGGGCCACCACGGAGAACGCCAGCGCAGCCAGACCGAGCAAAGCAAGGGACAGCGCAACGGACACTCGAGCGTCCCCCAGCCCGGCGAACACAAACATTCGATGGTAGGCGAGGATGGCCAAAATGCCGAAGCCCCCGAACGCGATCACGCCGAACTGGCGCAACGTTTTGGTGTCTGGATCGAAGTTGATTTCGACGAGCTTGCTCATGTTCAATCCAAAGCGAACTGTCGAAGATAGGCGTCTCGATCGATGACCTGCGCATTCGGCTGATCCGCCTTCTTGAGCACGAAGTTGTCAATAACCAGCACGTCCATGTTGGTTCCGAGGAAGCAACGGTACGCATCCTCTGGGCTGTTGACGATGGGCTCGCCACGGACGTTGAAGCTCGTGTTGATCAATACGGGGCAACCGGTCTTGGCGTTGAATGCGTCGAGGATGCCGGCAAACCGAGGATGCCGCTCGTGATCCACCGTTTGCACACGGGCGGACCAATCCACGTGAGTGACGGCCGGGATGACGGAGCGTTTCTGCTGAAGCTTCTCGAGACCCGTCGCGTTCGAGTCGACGGGAAGTCGCTTCTCGCGCCTGACCGGTGCGACGAGAAGCATGTAGGGGCTGTCTTCCTCGGGCCGCATGTCGAAAAACTCGTGCACGTGCTCTCGAAGAACCGCCGGAGCAAACGGCCGAAACGATTCCCGAAACTTGATCTTCAGGTTCATCGTGGATTGCATTTGCTCGGACCGAGCGTCTCCCAGAATCGAACGGCTTCCGAGGGCGCGAGGCCCGAACTCCATTCGTCCTGCCATGTGGCCGACCACGTTTTGCTCGGCGAGCAGCGACGCGATCACGTCACAGAGCTGCGCTTCTCGTTCGTACCACTCGTAGACGGCGCCCTGCGCATCGAGAAAGGCGCGCGTCTCTTCGGTCGAGTAGCACGGCCCCAAAAGAGAGCCCTTTTGCGCGTCCTTCCCATGGTTGTCACGTGGCTGGTCCATCAGCTGGTGCCAGGCGAAAAGCGCCGCACCGAGCGCCCCACCCGCGTCACCAGCAGCGGGCTGGATCCACATCTGCTCGAATGGGCTCTCACGCAGCACACGGCCGTTGGCCACGCAGTTCAACGCCACGCCGCCCGCCATGACCAGCTTGCTCATTCCGGTCACGTCGTGTGCGTGACGCGCCATCCTGAGGACGACCTCCTCCGTGACAGCCTGGATGGACGCCGCAATGTCCATCTCCCTCTGCGTGATTTGGCTCTCTGCAGCTCGCGGAGGACCGTCGAAGAGGTCGTTCATCCTCGACGAGGTCATTCGGTCGTGGTGGCAGAAGGCAAAGTAATCCATGTTCATGCGGAACGATCCATCTTCTTTGAGATCGATGAGCTCTTCCAGGATGCGATCGCGGTAGATCGGCCTTCCGTAGGGAGCGAGCCCCATGAGCTTGTATTCGCCGCTATTCACCCGGAAGCCGGTGAAATAGGTGAAGGCGGAGTAGAGCAGCCCGAGCGAGTGTGGGAAGCGAAGCTCCTCGAGCAGCTCGATGCGGTTGCCGCGCCCCACTCCGATGCTGCCGGTCGCCCACTCTCCGACCCCATCCATGGTGAGAATCGCGGCTTCTTCGAATGGCGAAGGGAAAAACGCGCTTGCCGCATGCGACTCGTGGTGCTCGAGAAACACGAAGCGGCCTTCATACTGTCCCCCGAGGCCCTTTCGCAGCTCCCGCGGGGTGTGCAGCTTCTGCTTCAACCACAAAGGTAACCCCATCAAAAAGAGCTTGAAGCCCGCCGGCGAGTACGAAACGTAGGTTTCGAGGATCCGCTCGAATTTGAGGAGAGGCTTGTCGTAGAACACCACCAGGTCGAGCTCGTCGCGCCCGATGGCCGCTTCTCGAAGGCAATAATCGATTGCGTTCTGCGGGAAGCCGTAGTCGTGCTTCTTGCGGGTGAACCGCTCTTCCTGCGCGGCCGCCACGATGTCTCCATCGCGAACCAACGCAGCCGCACTGTCGTGGTAAAAAGCAGAGATTCCTAAGATGTTCATGCCGCGTCAGCCGGCGGTAAGGTAGCCGATCCCACGAAGCCGGGGCAACATGACGGCGGTTTCGAGCAGCAGCCTCGAATCCGGCTGCTCCTGTGGACGCGACCCCGCCTAGAGGCTTGCCGAAGCCATGGTCGTGCCCTCGCTCTCGATGGTGCGGTAAAGATCTCGAAACTGCCGGACGATTCCCGCGACCAGATCATGAACGTCGGGCAGAGCGTCCCAGTCCGAGTTGAAGCCCCAAAACACCTTTCCATCGTAGCTCAGGACCGCGAGTGAAAGCGCTTGGTTCGGAAAGAGCGGCATCATGGGATAGATCGCGTGCATCTGCGCACCGAGAAAATAGAGAGGCGTCGGGGGACCCGGCACATTCGTGATCGCCACGTTGAAAGGACGGTGACGGGTGGCAGAGCGGCTCAGCTCGACGAAGAACCTCCCGCCGACCCGATCGGCCACGTGTTCGAGCCAGGACACGCCCAGAGCCTGCTTCGAGTGCTTGAGCTTCTGCGTCGTCTCGACGACGCGATAGAGACGCGAAACCGGATCCTGCTCGCCCACCGGAAGCTCGACCATGACCATCGCCACGCGATTGCCGAGGTCGGTTTCTCTCTTTTTGCGGACGTTCACCGGAATCAGTGCCCGAAAATCGATGTGGGTGGTGTCGAGCCCACGTCTTCTCAGAAAATCGCCCAATGCGCCTGCGGCCGTGGTCAGGACCACGTCGTTGACCGTGCCGCCGAGCTTCCCTTTGACTTGTTTGATCTCGCCCAACGAAACCTCGGTCCAGTCGAAACGGCGATGGGGCCCGATGCGCTCGGGATTGAGCGGCGTTTTCGCAGCCTCGCGCCATCCCACGCGCGATGCCTCGATTAGACCTTCGACGACGTCACGCGCTGCGTGCAGCGCCTCGCTGGGCCGCCGGACCGGCGCGAGGAGCTCGATTGGGGCCCGAAGCCGCCGCGAAAGCTCTGAAGCGACAAGCGCTGAAGGGCTGGGAGCCTCGCGAGCCGTCCATGGCGGAGGGTTGCCTTCGCGCTCGAATGGTTGGGGGCGAAGAAGCGTCTGTAGAATGCTCATCCCGGAGATCCCATCCGCCATGCAGTGGTGGATCTTCGTGACCAGGGCAAAACGGTCGCCCTGCAGACCGTCGACGACCCAGACCTCCCAAGGCGGCTTGTCGATGTCGAGCGGCAGCTCCAGCAGGTAGCCGCAAACCCGCTTGAGCATGCGCTCATCGGCGGGCTGGGGTAAGGCGACCTGGCGGATGTGATAGCGGATGTTGAAGCTCGCGTCGTCTGCCCAAACGGGATGGTCGAATAGAGGGATGTGGACTAGGCGCTGTCGATAGCGGGGCACTTGCTCGAAACACCACTCGTAGTGATGGAGCACCTTTTCGAAATCGAGGCCCCCGTCCTCCGTCCGCAGCGGCTTGGCGTCGAGGACCATGACGGCCGCCTCGTGCCAATGTGAATTGCTCTCCTCGAAACGGAGAAACGAAGCATCGAGCGCAGAAAGCCGGTCGTAGTAGGTGTGAGGCATGTCCGTGGGTGTTTGTACTCATCTTCTACCCCAACCGCGGTCGGGTCGGAAGAAGGAACCGAACGCACCGGCCCGTCTCGCCCCTCGTCACGAGGGGTGGCATGGTGTAAGCATGTTGAAGAGGGGTAGCTCTCGACTCATGCAGCGTGGTCATCAGGGCAGACTTCTGGCGGCAGCTTTGCTGGCTGCGTCGCCCATGGCGCTCGGCTGCAGCGACTCTGGCAGCGAAGGCAACTCGGTGACCTCTCCAAGCGGGGACCTTCGAATCTCGATAGACCAGGATGACCAAGGCCAGTTGAGCTACACGGTGACCAAGGGGAACGTCACGGTCATCGACTCGAGCCCGTTGGGTCTGACGTCGACCACCCATGACCTCACCACTGGCGTCACCATGGGCAGTGGCTCGCGCCGGGCGGTCGACGACTCGTACATGATGCTCGTCGGGAAGCGACGAGATCGCAAAGTGGTCGGGAACGAGTTGACCTTGCCGCTGCAGGATGCGAGCGGCGCCCAAGCGGAGCTGATCATGAGAGCGCACGACGATGGCGTAGCGTTTCGGTACCGCTTGCTCGGCGAAGGCAAGTCGCAAGTGACCAGCGAGCCGACCGGCTTTTCGATTCCCACCGATTCCCGGGCCCTGCTTCGCCCTTACGATTCGGGCGACGTCTTTTTCATCTTCACGGCGGGCTCATACGAGCAGCCGGTCGAGCTCGTGCCGACCGGCACGCCGACCGATGCATCAGGTTGGGCTTTTCCCGCGCTTTTCGAGCTCGAAGAGGGCAATCTCTATCTCATGGTGACCGAGTCGGACCTCGATCGAAGCTATTGCGGAACACGGCTCGGAGAGATGCCCGACGGGGGTCTTTACCGCATTCGTTTCCCCGATGAGCGCGAAGGCAAAGGTATTGGCGACGTCCTTCCCACCGCGGACCTCCCTTTCGTGACGCCTTGGCGCGTGATCATGGTGGGCGACCTCGCTACGATCGTCGAATCTTCGCTAGTCGACGATTTGAGCCGGTCTTCCGTGGTGGAGGACGCGAGCTGGATCGAGCCTGGGCGAGCGGCCTGGTCCTGGTTCAGCCAGGGCACGGGGACCCCGGAGCTTCAATCGGAGTACATCGACTTCGCCGGGCAGTACGGTTGGGACTACGTTCTGATCGACTCCACTTGGGACCAATGGGAAAACGCCGAGCAGGCAGTGCAAGCGCTGGTGGCCCAAGCGGAAGCCGTCGGGGTGAGATTGCTGCTTTGGTACAATTCCGGGGGAGAGCACAGCCCTAACCTCGAAACGCCGTTCGATAAGATGCTAGACCCAACGATTCGTCGAGAGGAGATGGCAAAGATCGCAGGCTGGGGGATTGCCGGCATCAAGATCGACTTCTTCCAAAGCGACAAACAGGACCGCATCGAGCAGTACCTCGGCATTCTCGAGGACGCGAAAGACCATCAGTTGGTGGTCAATTTCCATGGTGCGACGGTGCCTCGCGGCTGGCAGCGCACCTATCCGAACCTGCTGACCCAAGAGGCGATCAACGGCGCCGAGTTCTACAAGCCCGAGGTCAACGTGCTCGGGGGTCGTGCCCCGACGGCCATCATGAACGTCCGCGACGTCCTCTCCCGAAACGTCGTAGGGTCGATGGACTACACCCCGGTGGTGTTCGAAGCAGCGCTGACCGAAGAGCAGCTTCCCTACGCACACTCGTTGGCCCTTTCGGTCCTCTTCGAGTCGGGCATCCAGCATTTTGCCGATCGGGCCGATGCCAATCCAGACGCCGGGTATCGCGCCGTGTTCACGGCCTACCCGTACGTTGGCGACTTCCTATCGACGGTGCCCGTGGCTTGGGACGACACCCAACTGATCGAGGCCGACCTCGACGACCACGTGATCTTGGCGCGCCGATCGGGCACGGCTTGGTACCTCGGCGGGATCCACGCCTCGGAAGCGAGCACCGAATACAGCTTCAGGCTCGATTTCCTCGAAGACGGTCTGAGCTACGACCTGGTGCTCATCGAGCAAGGCGAGACGCCGACCTCGTTCGCGCGCAGCGAGCAGACGATCCGCGCCGGGGCGTCCCTGAGCATCGTCTTACCTCCCAACGGTGGCTTCGTCGGGTCGCTCGTGCCCGTTGGCGAATGATGGTGTCCAGCAATCGCGTCTGCAGCCATTTTACGTTCACGTGCTTCAACGCGCGTTTGCAGTGGAGAATTGCGAAGTGGCGTCCCGAAGCCGAGACTCCTGCTCTAAGGACACCGCTGAGGAATGTGCGCGATGATCGTTGATCGGATCTGGCTACGCAGGCATCATCTTCACTCCAGCACACAGCGGCCGCACCGCAGGAGCACCGACCATGAAGTTCATCTCCAAGTACACGATTCGCCCCGAGCATAGAAACGACGCGATCAAGCGCTTCCTCGAAGGCAAGGCTCAACCGCCAGAAGGCGTCAAGTTGATCGGCCGGTGGCATAGCCCGAACGACCGCACGGGCTACTCCCTCGTGGAGGCAGACGACGCTGTCGCGATGGGGAAATACTCGCACCAATGGTCGGACCTGCTCACCATGGAAACAGCCATCGTCATCGATGACCAGGAGTTCCTGCAGGTAATCGGCTAAAGTCGAGCGCGCGAGCTCGGGCTTCCCGAGCCGTGAGGCTTCCAAAAGCATGTCGGGCCTAGCGATCCGAAGGTCGTGAGGCGTTTTGCCTCAGCGTGGTAATTCGTCCCGACTTTCAAGCTTCGAGATACGAGTTTACGCGGCTCCGGTGAGCACTGGGTGGCACGCATCCTGCTCTTTCAGTTCATCATGAAGATGAACAACATGGCAAAAGTTGCGGTTCTCCTGGGGCCCGAGTTCGAGGACTCCGAGTTCACACATCCGGTCGCGAAGCTTCGCGAGGCAGGCCACGAAGTCGAGGTGCTCGGAACGAAGGCCCATGAAACGCTCGAGGGACAGCGACACGAGACCAAGGTCGAGACCGATGCCGCAGTGGGAGACCGCCAAAGCAAAGATTACGATGCGCTTCTGATCCCCGGGGGGCACTCGCCTGACAAGCTACGCACCGACGAGCAAATGGTGCGCTTCGTGCGCGATTTCGATCGGTTGAGGCGGCCAATCGCCGCGATTTGTCACGGGCCCCAGCTTCTGATCGAAGCGGACGTGGTCAAGGGCAGGACGATGACCTCGTGGCCGTCGGTTCGAACCGACCTTCGCAACGCGGGCGCCGAAGTCGTCGATAGCGCGCTTTGTAGGGACGGCAACCTGATCACCTCGCGCAAGCCGGACGATCTGGACGAGTTCACGAACGCTTTGCTCCAAGCGGTGTCCGCGGAAAAGAAGGCTGAAGCGTCGGCAAGCGCGAATCCGAGTTGAGCCCCCTCGACAAACAGAGGGCCACGGGGACCGAACCGGCCCTACTCCTCGATTGATGTCTCGGGTGACGCAGCTCTCCCAAAGCTCCGGGAGTAGTTGAAGACGAAGTAGCCGACGGCGAGAGCCACCCCGGGAATCCACCAATACAACGCGACGCGAAGCGCATAGGGGTCGGCAGCCGCAGCCGCGATGGTCAGACCTTCTCTTTCGCCTCTCCCCGGGAGCACATAGGGGAAAATGGCGGCAGCGGCGCTGCCGAGCATGCCGGCGAGGAACGCGCACGAGGAGAAAAACGCGCCTTTCCATCGCTCTCGACGGACCAGCACGTGAAGTGTGATCAGGCCGCCGAGCGCAAGGGCCGGCGCAAGCCACCAGGCGGGCGTGGTTCGAAGGTTGCGCGCCATCTGGGGTTGAACGAGGAAGGTCGTCACGGTGACGGCCCCGATGAGCAGGAGGGTCGCCACCCATGCGCGCAGCACCACAGCGCGAGATCGCTGCTGCACCCGGCCTTGGGTTCGCCAAGCGAGCCACACGGCGCCATGCATGGCGAGGGCCGCGGTGGCCGTGATGCCGACCAGCAAGGTGTACCAGTCGATGATTCCTGGCTGCGGATCGACACGCAAGTTGGTCCAGAGCGGGCCGAAAAACTCCCCGGCGTCGTTGGTGGTCACGCCGCGCACCACGTTGCCGAGCGCGGTCCCGAAGAACACGACCAACAGAAGGCTCGCCAAACTGAATGCGACGTCCCAGAACTGCTCCCAAAGCGGATGCCGGACTTGATGGCGAAGCTCGATCCCGAGGGCCCGAAACACCAGGAGCCACAAAACGAGCATCAGCGGCAGGTAAAAGCCACTGAAGGCGCGCGCATACAAGACCGGAAATGCCATGACCATCGTGCCGCCCGCGGCCAACAACCACACCTCGTTGCCATCCCAGACCGGACCGAGCGTCCGCAGCACTTCGTTGCGTTCTTCGTCCGTCTTCGCGACCCCCAAGTGCAAGATGCCTGCGCCGAGGTCGAAACCGTCCAGCATCACGTAGACGGCGAGCATTCCGGCGAGCAACACGTACCAAACTTCAGCCAGCATCACCCATGCTCCTGCTTCGACTCGGGGCCGCGCTCGAGAATGCGCAGAAAGAGGAAGGCAAACAGAAGTGAAAGAAGCGCGTAGAGCCCCATGAACCCGAGCAAGGTGAAGAGAACGTTGCCGCTCGACACGTTGTGGGAGTAACCCTCCGCGGTTCGCATGACGTCATAGAGCACCCAAGGTTGTCGGCCGAGCTCCGCCGTCAGCCAGCCTGCGGTGTTGGCGATGAACGGAAACGGAAGGGCCAACAGCAGGATCCAGAGCATCCATCGCGCTCGAAAGAGCCGACCCCCACGAAGCAAGAGCACCGACACGCCCATGATGGCGATGAAGATCGTCCCGAGCCCCACCATGATGTGATAGGCGTAGTACAGCAGTGGAATGTTGTCCGGCCACAGATCGCGGTCGAACTCCGTCAGGCCCTCGATCGAGGCATCCCATCGACGATAGGTCAGAAACGAAAGCGCCTTGGGAACGATGAGGGGGTTGTCCAAGGTGAGCGTTTCCATGTTGGGTTGGCCGACCAAGATCAGCCCCACGCCCCCCGATGTCTCGAAATGCCCTTCCATGGCGGCAAAGGTCACCGGCTGATGCGAAGCGACCATCTTGGCTTGCACGTCCCCGGTCGGAAACGCGAGGGCGACCGACGCCAGGGCTCCCGAAATGGTCGCCACCCGAAGGAACTTCCGCGCGTGAGGCAAGTGCTTGTCCGATAGCAGATAGAATGCACCGATGGCGGCCATGACGAAGGCGCCCGTCACGACGGCCCCGATCATGGTGTGCACGTACTGCACCAGCGCCCACGGGTTGGTGAGAAACGCCCCCAGGCTCTGCAGAACGACGGCCCCATCGTCACGAACGCGATGCCCCACCGGATGTTGCATGAACGCATTGGTGCAGACGATGAAGTATCCGCTCATCCACGAGCCGACACAGACCAGGACTGCCGAGAGCCAATGCAGCTTCGGGCCCAGACGCTTTTCGCCGAAGAGCAGCAGGTAAAGAAACGACGACTCCAAAAAGAACGCGAAGACGCCTTCCATGGCGAGCGTTTGCCCGATGACACCTCCAGCCGCCTCGCTGAAGCGAGCCCAGTTGGTCCCGAACTGAAACTCGAGCGGGATGCCGGTGACCACGCCCATGACGAAGCTCAGCCCGAAAATCTTCGCCCAAAAGCGCGCCGATTCGTTGGCAACCCGATCGCCCCGAAGGGCCAGCGTCTTGAGCACCACGATGAGCAAGGCAAGCCCCATCGTGAGCTGAGGGAACAGATAATGATACGAAACGGTGAATGCGAACTGGAGGCGGTGTGCGATCAGGGCATCCATGATGGACGAAGCTTAGGGCCGTTTGTTGCCAAGAGGCTACCCGGCGCTCCACCCGAATCCTTTGTCGCTTGAGTATTGATCGAGCTTACATCACCATTCGCATTCCATCTGGGCGAGAAGGAGCGTTTCATGGCAGAAAAAATTGGACCACGGCCCTTTGGGTTGGCGGCGCTCCTGGCGCTTACTGTGGGCATCGTGACGGCCGCTGTTGGATGCGTCGCAAAGGACCAAGAGCCTGCCCCGAAGGAAGCGGCGTCTTCTCCGGAGCGCCCTGCGGCGGTGGAGCGTTCCGCTCCCGCGGAGGCGCCTACGACGATGCCGGCACAGAAGGCAGTCAAGACGCCGGTGGATCAAGCAAGTCTCTCCAATGTGCCAGGGTCCAAACCGAACATCTTGCTCATCGTGTCGGACGACACCGGCTGGGGCGACCTGGGACCCTACGGCGGCGGCGAAGGCCGCGGCATGCCCACCCCCAACATCGATCGAATGGCCGCCGAAGGCATGACGTTCTTTTCCTTTTACGCGCAACCGAGCTGTACGCCGGGTCGCGCCGCCATGCAGACCGGACGAATTCCGAATCGCAGCGGGATGACCACGGTCGCCTTCCAGGGCCAAGGCGGCGGATTGCCCAAGGCGGAATGGACCTTGGCCTCCGTTCTCAAGAAGGCTGGCTACCAAACGTATTTCACGGGCAAGTGGCACCTCGGAGAGTCGGATTACGCACTGCCCAATGCCCACGGCTACGACGTCATGGAGCACGCCTTCCTCTACCATTGCAACGCGTACACCTACGGTGACCCGACGTGGTTTCCCGACATGGATCCCGATTTGCGTGAAATGTTCGAGAAGGTGACCAAGGGCTCCTTGTCGGGCAAAGCCGGCGAAGCGGCTCATGAGGACTGGAAGGTCAACGGCCAATACGTGGATACGCCGGACAAAGGCGTCGTGGGCATCCCTTTCCTC
>JASFKY010000071.1:0-13780 GCA_050118395.1 Myxococcales bacterium
TTCAGCAAGAGCCATGGTCCGCGCTGAGCTGCGCAAGGGACAGCGTGAAATGGCTGGCCACCGGCATCTCTTCGGGCAAGTGGATCTTCGGATGAGCCATCGCTCATGACCGACGCCCAGGCGCAGCTCAAGCGCGGACTGATGTGGCTTGGCACCGGGGCCGCCATCGGGCGTCTAATCGATATCGCCGCGACGATCTCGGTCCTCTTCTTTCTCACCAAAGAGGAGGTGGGAACCGCCACGATCGCGTGGGCCATCGGAATGGCGCTCGAGGCCGTTTCCCGTCTGGGGCTGGGCGTGGCGATCCTGCAGGCCGACGAGGTATCGCGGGACCAGCTCGACACCGTGTTTTGGACGATGACCCTCACCACGCTGACGCTCGGCGGGGCGGCCGTGGCATGCGGCCCTCTCGTCGGACCGTTGTTGAAACAACCGGAGCTCGGGCTCCTGTTGATCCCGAGCGCGGTGAAAATGCTTTTTCTCGTGTGGGCAGAAGTCCCGATTCAACTGCTCAACCGCAAGCTACAGTTTGCTTCGATTGCCGGCATCAGTACCGGCGCGACCGCGTTGGGAGCCATCGCTCGCGTCGTGATGGCCGCCACCGGCTTCGGGCCGTGGGCGCTCTTGGTCGCGCAAACGCTCTATGCGTTCTTTTTGTGGATCGGTGCAACGCTGGTCGAGCCCTTTTTGCCGCGATTCCGACTACGCCTACACGAGATTCGAAAGTTCCTGCACTTCGGGAAGTGGATTGCGGGCGAACGATTGACCCTCGAGGCCTTCCAGAACATGGACTACTTGATCCTCGGCGCACTGACCGGACCGGGGCTCGTCGGAATTTATCGTGTCGCCTACGACATCGCGATGATGCCGGCCATCGCGATTGCCAACGTCGTCAACCGAACTGCCGTGCCCGTGATGTCTCGGCTTCGGGGCGCGGAGCTCACCGATCTCTTCGTGAGTACATCCGGCAAGCTGGCGGTGCTCATGGGCGCCGTGGGCGTGGTGATCATCGCCTCGGCCGTCGATATCACCGCGATCTTCCAGTCTGGTGAGTATGCCGCCGCTGCGAGACCGACTCAGGTGCTGGCCATCGCCGCAGCGCTTCGCGTCCTTTTCCAGATTTTTCCGGACATGTTCAATGCAGCGGGGATTTCTTCCCTCACGTTTCGGTTCGGGATGGTTTCGCTGATCGTGCTCGCGGTCTGCTTATCGCTCGCCCTCTGGGTGATCGGCGTCGAAAACGGCGCGCTGGCGCTCGCGGTCGGCTGGCTCGGTGTCTATCCCCTGCTCATACCGCTCGCGGTTGCGGCTTCCGCGTCGAGGCTCTCGCTCGACCCGAAAAGCTACGCGCGCTCGCTCGTGGCTCCGGTGTCGGCAACCTGCTTTGCATCGATTCTCGGACTCTATTCCGCGTCCGCTCTTTCCGACATCGTGCCTCCGTGGTGGGCGCGGGTCGGGGTCGTCACGGTGTTGACGCTGCTGGTGTATGCTGGTTCCCTGGGCGCGATGCAGCGCCTGTGGCCGAGACTCGGTGGCTTGAGGGCAACTCCGCTTTAGCAGTCGGCGAACGCCGTGGTCACTCGATGCCCGTGATGGCGTCGATCACCTTTCGAACGTTTCGCTTGATGTCGAAGTCTCGAAGGACTCTCTCCCTACCACGATGCCCCAGCTCGGCAGCCAGCTTTGAGTCGTCGAGGACCAGGCCGAGCTTGTCCGATAGATCCGCCGCATCTCCCGGCTCCACCAAAAAGCCCGTCTCACCGGGGATGACGACCTCGGGAATGCCAGATACCCGACTACCGACGACGGGACGCCCCATGCTCATCGCCTCGAGGACGACGTTTGGCAGCCCGTCCATGTCCCCCTGTGCGGTGACGACAGACGGAGCAGCGACGACTCGCGCGGCTGCCATCTGCGCAAAGACCGCGGCATTGGGCTGATCGCCGACGAAGTGTACCAAGCCCTTGAGGCCCAGCCGCGTCACCTGCGACTGGAGCGCTTGGCGTTCGGGACCATCGCCAATGAACCGAAGCTCGAAGATGCGTCCGGATCGCTGCAAAATGCTTGCGGCGTCCACGAGGCACGCGAAGCCCTTCTTGGCAATGAGCCGACCGACGGCCAGGATGATCGGGCGGCCTTCGCCTGCAATCGGCGTCGGCTGCGGGATGCGGTCGAGGTTCAATCCATGATAGGCGAGGTGGATGCGATCGCGGGATTCGGGGCAGATGGACTGCAGGTGCTCTACGTTGTGCCTGGTGCACGTGATGATCGTGCGGGCGCCTGCGATCTTTTCTTCGAGGATGTTTCGGTCACGATAGATCCCGTACGCGTGCCAGGTGCAACCGTACGGAACGCCGAGCATGTGCGAGAGGCTCATCGCGATCTCGGTCTGAAAACCTGCAAACTGGCTATGCACGTAGCGGATGCCTCGATCGGCCAGCTCGGGTGCAAAATGGGCAGCCACCAAAACCGCTGCCGCCGCGCGAGCGCGCTTGCCCGCCGTGCGGTGGGGAAACCGCATCATCCAGCGCAGAGTTCGCCGCCCCTCCGCGGAAGCCAGCCCGGCTGCCAGCGATACCACCTCGCGCGCGGACCGATAGTCGAAATACGTCGCATCATCTTGCACCGCGCGTAAGGTGTCCGAAAGCCGCATGTCCGCGGGCTCACGTGGACCTGTCGACAGTACTTGCACGTCGAGCCCGAGCTCGGCCATCGCGTCGAGCTCGCGGTAGATGAAGGTCTGGGAGAGCACGGGAAAAGGGCCGAGCACGAACACGGTGTCGCGGAACCAATCTTTGGTGGCAGCGCGGAGCGGAGCTTCGCCGCGAGCTTGGAGTGCGTCGCTCATCGCTCGCTCCTTCGACCATGCATGTCGAGCCACCAGGAGAAAATGAAGATCGACCAGAGCATCAGAGAACGGTTGCGACCGCTCTGGTGCTCCCGCCAGAGCGCCTCGACCGTGGATCGTCGCAACCACTCGTCGCAGGGCCCTCCACCAAAGACACGGGCTTCGAACTCGGCTCGAAGCCCCTCACGAAACCATCGGCCCACTGGCACGGTGAAACCCTGTTTGCGGCGCTTGGCAATCGAGTCCGGGAACCGTCGAGCGACCAGCTTGCGAACGACGCGCTTCGTAGAGCAAAAGTCGAGCTTCACGTTAGCGGGCCATGCAGACACCATTTCGACGACGCCGCGATCGAGGTAGGGAACTCGCGCCTCGAGTGAAGCCAGCATCCCCATCTTGTCGACCTTCATGAGCAGGTCGTCCACGAGCCAGTTGTGGAGATCGGCGTGAAGGGCCGCATTGATCGTGCCGGCTCGTCGAAAACGGCGAAGGTCTCGACGAAGTCGCTGCTCGCTCGGGAGCAACCGCGCTGGAGTGTAGCAAGCTCCGAGTAACTTGCGGCGAGTGCGCTCCATGAACAGTAGTGGACCGTAGACGTTCCTCGGCGCCAGAAGTGGTCCAAGCGGGGATGTCAGCAGTTGCGGAAGATAGCGGTTTCGGTAGCCCCCAAAGAGCTCGTCCGCTCCTTCACCGCCGAGGACGACTTTCACGTGCTCTGCCGCGAATCGACTCATGACGTAGGTTGGAACCAGCGCGTAGTCGGCCAGGGGCTGATCCATGTGCGCGACGATGTGGGGAAGGACGGACAGCCCCTCCTCGGCGGCAACGCGCAGCTCGTGGTGCTTGGCGCCGAGCGATTCGGCTACGAAGCGGGCATGCTCCGTCTCGTCCACGTGCGCATCACCAAAGCCTACCGAAAAGGTGCTCAGCGGCTCCGTGGTCACGTCGGATGCAAGCGCCAGCAGAAGGCTCGAGTCCAATCCGCCCGACAAGAAGAGGCCGACCGGAACGTCGCTCAACATGTGGTCCTCGACGGCGCGGTGCAGCTCTCGGTCGAGCGCCTCGCTAGCGTCGGAGAGGGAAATCGGCTGAGGCCGTTTCACCGGCATTTCGTAGAAGAAGCCCTCGACGGATCGATCGCCCTCGCCCGTCCACTGCAACCGCCGGTAGGTGCCGGGCTCGACACTGAAAACCTCGTCGAAAATCGTCTGGGGCCCTCCGATGTACTGCCTCAAAAAAAAGGCGTTCACTGCGGCGCCGTTCAATGAAAGACCCTGCACCGCCGAACGAATGGCCTTGATCTCGGATGCAAAAAATACGGTTCCATTTCGTTCGCACACGTACAGTGGCTTGATCCCCATCGGATCGCGGACGAGAAACACGGCGCGCTCGGCTCGATCGTAGAGTGCAAAGGCATACATGCCGTGAAGCTCGGCGAAGCCGTCTACTCCCCAGGCTTCATAGGCGGCCAAAATGACCTCCGTGTCGCTGCGTGTGCGAAACTCGTAGCCCAAGCCCTGAAGGCGGTCACGGAGCGTGGGCGAGTTGTAGACTTCGCCGTTGTAGCAAATGACCGTCTTGCCCGTGGACGACTCCATCGGCTGTGCGCCGCCTTCGATGTCGATGATGCTCAGTCGTCTGTGTGCAAAAGCAACCGGGCCCTCTTCGAACGAGCCATCTCCGTCGGGACCGCGGTGCTGGATCGTCGCGCCCATTTTCGAGGCCACTGCTCCATCGGCGCTCCGACCGTCGAGGTGAACCAGGCCCGCAACCCCACACATGCCACCTTCCTCTACACCGGGCAGCGGAAGGTGCAACGTTCGGCCCACGCGACCCGGCCGGGACGCCCCGTATCGAGGGCGAAGAGCTTCTGCTAACCTCGAACGCTGGCTCTTCAGAAGGATTGATTTTTGCCGATCGAGCGTACTCAGGATCCGCAGTCTTTCGGCTCGAGCTACGGCTCGGTCGAGGATGAGCAGTTCATTAGGAAGTACCGTGCTCGTTGCTACTGCGGTGCGGTGCGGTACGAGGCTCGCGCGGACCCCTTGGATGCCAAGATCTGTCACTGCCGAGCTTGCCAAGTCCTGCACGGTGCACCGATGCAATGGGCTGCGATCTTTCGCAAAGAAGACGTAGGGTTCACGGCCGGCGTCGATCACTTGCGCTTCTACAACAGCGCGCTCGATCGCCATGAAAGAGTCTTGCCCTGTAAGGTGTCCTGCGCTCGTTGCGGCACCCTCATCGCCGATGAAGGTCGAAGGATGTGGCTTGCTTTTCCGAGTCTCTTCGATTTCGGCGCGCCGCCAATGGTACCGGATCCTTTCAAGCCGACCTGCCACATCTTCTATGGCATGCGGGTCATGGACATGAATGACGGCCTGCCCAAGTGGTCTGGGCACAAAAACGAATCCGCGCTGCTTTGAGCGATGCGCTCGGCTACGGCTCGGGTGCCCGACCAGAGTGCTCCTTTTCGATCTTCGCGATCAACTCGTCGATCTCTTTGCGGCCTGCCTCCGGCTCAGCCGCCGATTTATCCGCACGTGCCGAGAGGTGTCGGAGAAAAAGGAAGACGCCCACGCACCAGGCGAAAAACAGCAACAGGACTACGATCTCGACGGACCCGATGGTCATGGCTAAGGGCTCATCTCGTATTCGGCTTTGAGCTCGTGCACTTGCTGCCACACCCGCTGGTAGCGGGCATCATCCATCACCGGCTTGCGGATCATCTCCAAGCAGCAGTTCATCTGCGTCTCGTTGCTGGACGGCTTCGAATACAGATTGAGCGCATGACGCGAGAAATCGCGAACCATGAAATCGAAGATCTGGTCCACGAGATCATCGGAAACGTCGTATATGTTGGCATTCTCCAAGATCAGCTGACCGTAGACGACCAACGCGAAGATCTCGCCGCCGGCGAGCAAAAAGTCGATGTCTTTGCGCTGGGCCTCGTCGGGGGGCGAGGCCATGAGCATTTTCTTGAAAGCCTCGATCTGTTCCCTGAACACCCGCAGGTTTGGTGTGTCACGACTCGTGTAGGCGATGCTGTAGTCGTGGAAACGAATCTTGCCGAGGCCCTTGGTCGGACCCTGGTCGAAGAGAAAGTCGTCGTTGGCGGCCTGATCTTGGCGCGGGACGTTCGAATATTCAGCGGGCGCAAAGAAGTAATTCGCCATGAACTTCACGATCAAAGCGATGTTGACGTGGACGGTTCCCTCCAGCTTGGGAAGAGCCCGAATGTCCACTGCGGCCTGCTCGAAGTACATGTCCTTTTCGAAACCCTTGGCTGCAATGACGTCCCAGAGCAGATTCATCACGTCTTCGCCCTGTGTGGTGACTTTCATCTTCACCATCGGGTTGTAGAGCAGGTAGCGACGATCCTCGGGCGATGCGACCCGCATGTAATCGGCCGCCCGAAGCGCGAAGAGCTTCATGGCCATCAGCCGAGCGTACGCGTCCGTGAACATCTGCTTCACATGCGGAAAATCGGTCACGTACATGCCGTATAGGCGTCGGTTGGCCGCATGGTCGATCGCCTCGTACAGCGAGTGTGTGCACATCCCGATCGACGCCCAGCCGAGGTTGTACTTGCCGATGTTCACCGTGTTCAGAGCGCTGTTCCATGCGTGGTCGCCTCGAGCGATGATGTCCGCCTCGGTAATCGGATAGTCCTCGAGCTCGTATTGCGACACGTAGTTCTGGCTGGCGCACACGTTCTTCACCAAGTGGTACCTATCGTGCTGCGAATCCACGCCGAAAAACACGTATTCGCCGGAGTCTGCAAGCTTGCCAAACGTGGACACGATGGCCGCTTCGTTGCCGTTTCCGATGTAGTACTTACCCCCGCGTGCGGTGTAGCGTCCTTCACCCTGGGGTGTGAGCATCATCTCCGTAGAATACACATCGGCGCCGTGCTCTTTTTCCGAGAGCCCAAAAGCAAAGATCCCACCCTGCTCGAGCGCGTCGGCCGCGCGCTTCTTGATCGCCTCGTTGTGGCTCATCCAGATCGGCCCCAATCCGAGAACGCTGACCTGCCAAGTGTACCAATACTGCAAGCCATAAAAGCCCAAGATCTCCGCGAACTCGCAAATCCGCCAGGTGTCCCAACGTGAATCCTCGGCCCCGTAACCACGCGGTGTGCACATCGTGGCGAAGATCCGCTCCTCTTTGACGAAATCGAGGAAATCGGCGTACCAGACCTTGGCGTGATAGTCCTCTTTGATTCGGCGCTTACCTTTTCGCTCGAAGAACTCGATGGTCTTGAGCATCACCTCGCGGGACCGAGGGTCGGGATACGGGCGGCTATGCTTTTTGGGGTTGAGGAGAATCATGGTCCGCTTCTGATATCACGTCAGAGCTTTTCGCGATATGAGATCAGCGCATGTTCCATCCGCCGGAACACCTCGTCGATGACTTTGGCTTCGGGCAAAACGGTGACGCGGAAGTAATTGCGGTAGTCCACGTTGAAGCTCGAACCAGGCGCCACCAACACGTGCTGCGTCTCGAGCAGCTCCATGGCGAAATCTTGGTCGTCGAATCCGGGCAGCTTCTTGGTGTCGGCGCCGATGAAGGCGTACATCGAGCCACGGGGCGGGATGAGACTCAGGTAGTCACTCGCTTCGACCCCGCGAATTACCGCTTGCCGGGACTCGTACAAGCGCCCGCCCGGGCGGATGAGCTTCTTCAGGCTCTGGTAGCCGCCGAGCGCGGTCTGCACACCCCATTGACCGGGCACGTTGCTGCAAAGCCGGAGCGACGCGAGCAGATCGAGACCATGCAGATAATCTTTGGCGAGCTCGTTCGTGCCGTTGAACACCACCCATCCGACCCGGAAGCCGCATGCGCGATACACTTTGGACAAGCCGCTGAAGGTTCCGCACAAGGTGTTCTTCACCATTGGCGCAATCGGAAAGAACTCCGCTCCGTCGTAGACCATTCCGTCGTAGATCTCGTCGCTGAAGATCACGAGGCCGTGTTGCTCCGCCAGGGCGACGATTCCCTCGAGCGTCTCGGGACTGTAGACAGCGCCCGTGGGATTGTTGGGATTGATGACGACGATGGCTCGGGTCCGATCGGTGATGAGACTTTCGAGAACGGTGAGGTCCGGCTCGAACCGATTCTCTGGGGGGCATGGATAATGAACGGCTCGCCCGCCGTTCAGCGTCACAGAAGCGGTCCAAAGAGGATAGTCGGGGCTCGGAATCAGAACCTCGTCGCCCCGGTTGAGCAGGGCGCGCAGCGTCAGGTCGATCAGCTCGCTGACCCCGTTGCCGATGAACACGTGCTCTGCGGTCACGTTCAGGATGTTGCGCTCCTGCTGCTGCATCACCACCGCCTCACGGGCGGGGAAAATCCCCTTTTGGTGACAGTAAGCCTCGCTGCTCGGGAGGTTTTCGATCATGGCCATGCGCATGGTTTCCGGCGTGCGGAAACCGAAAAGCCCTGGGTTCCCGATGTTCAGCGAGATGATCTCGTACCCCTGACGCTCCATCTCGTGCGCCCGCTGGGCGAGCTGCCCTCGGATTTCATAACGAACGCCACGCAGGCTGTGACTACTGTTGATTTCGGTGCTCATGGTCCCGGCCCGGTCGGAGCCGAACTCTTGATGGATACCAGGGCCTGTGTCGAGGAGAGCCCCGCCCGGACAATCCTCAACGCATTTTGGCGTATGCCGAAAGAAGGTCCAGGGCTCAGCTCGGCGAGCGGAAGCTGACCATCGTCGAACGGCTCGCGGCGCTGCTCTGGAACGCGAGCGCGATCGTCGCGTCCTTCGTGAACCAGAAGTGCATCCTCATCGCACCCAGGGTCTTGACGGAGCTCGGGGCGCCGAGCTTGCGTTTGATCTGGGCGAAGGCTCCCTTCTGAATCCCTTTCTTGTGCACGGTCACATCGGTTGCTTTGTCTCCGGCAAATCGCACGATGGTCGTGTCCATCTTCTTCGAGCAGGTGTGACGGTTGCCATCCACTGCGAGCTCGGCTCCTGGCCCCGAGCATTTGCGGTCGAACGATTCTGGCGTTGCATGCTTGTAGAGCGCCGACGCGACGTCGACGATCGTAGGCTCAGCGGCTCGAGAGCTCGGAGCCATCATCACTGCTGCGAATGCCGCGGCAGCCACGACGAAAAGAAATCGATTGGTCATTCACCCTCCCCGTCATCAGGGTAGCGGATGGATTCATCGACAGAAAGGGGTGGGCAGCACTCACGCCGCAGCCCCGTCGACGTATTCGCAGGCCGTGACCAGAACCGGAACGAAGTTGCTGTCCCTTTTGGCGCATGCGTAGTGATCTCCGTCGACCTCGAACTCTCTGGCGCCGGGGATCGAGGCCGCCAAAGCGCGCTGACGGCGCGTCGGGACGAGCTGATCCCGTGTCATGACGAGCACGGCCGTCGGCACCGAGATCGTCGAAGCCCAGTCGCGCGACGAGAAGCGAATCACGGCCCGGGTCGCTTGGGCAAGCGCGGCGGGGTCGGAGCTCGACATCTCCTGGCGCACGTATTCTTTGACCTTCGGCGCCGGAATGTCCCGCACCATGCCTTCGATGATCTGGCCGCGCACCAGCTTGGGCGCCAACCGGGCGCCCACGACCGCGCCGGGCAAGATCGCACGTGTCAGGACCGGATATTGCGGCGTGAAGTGCTTGGCGGTCGCACAAAGTACCAATCCGCGCACCCGTGCGGGGTGACGGCTCCAACAGAGCTTGGCGATGGGCCCTCCCATCGAATATCCAACGGCGATGAACTTGCCGACGCCCAATGCATTCGCCACGGCCACCGCATCGTCCGCGCAATCCCGCAATCGAAATCGGCGCGTGGGAATCCCCTGTCCGTGGCCGCGGTGATCCACCGCGATGACGCGAAACCGTTGGGCCAGCGCGGGAAAGGCGGCAAACCAATTCAGAGGACCGGTGGCCCCCAGGCCATGGAGTAACATCAGCGTGGGCGCCCCGGCCGGGCCTTGGTATTCAATCGCCCGGATCCGGCCGCGGCCCTTCAAGTCCAACAACAGCGTTTCGCCGTTTGGCTCTTCTCTTCGCACTGCGCGCAAGCGTGTGGTCGGCGTGGGCTGCACGCAAGCCCCCGAGGTATGCTCGCGTCGCGGAGCCTTCGACGATGGCGCCGGCCTCAATCCTCGTCGGGTGGGCCCGCCTCGTCGAGCATCTTGCGGTACTCGTCATAGGACGGCGGAAACCCACCGGTGTAGCTGAGCCAGTTGGTCACCGGATACCGGGTGCCTGCCTTGTGCGTGCCCTCTAGTCCTTCGAGGATCTCGTCCATCAAAGAAAAGGGGAATCCGAATCCGATTTCATGATCCTGGACTTGTCCGAAGATTCGGTCACCGCTGCAAGGCACGACCATCTGCGGCTCGCCCTTCAACACCGGAGCGATGGCGAGATCGGCACAATCGATGCGACCACGGAATTCGCTTTGCAGCGTGCCGCCGCGTTTCCAGAGGTAGGCTTGACCGAGTCGCATGATCTGCGCTCCGTTGCCGTAGATGACGATGGAATCGGGGGTGAACGAAGCACGGTTCAACGGAGCGGTCACCACGCCCACGTACTTCCCCTCTTCGAAGCACGGCACGCTCTCTTCACTGACGCGCCCGGCGCGGAGGTTTTCCGTATAGAGATCGATGCACAGATTGCCTTCGACGTAGTGAGGCAGGCGCTTTTCGAGACCGAGCGCCATGGCGCCGAGCACGCAGCTGCTGTCTTCTCGTCCGAGCGCGAGTACCCAACCGTAGCGCCGCGACATGGCGATGGCCTGACAGGTGGTGAAGCGATTGTGCAGGTCCCTGCTGGGGCGTTTGGCCCGGTCCGGCACTTCGTCCCAGCTACGCAGGAACCGGACCGCCACCGGGAAAGTGTTGAGGCGGAGGTACTGGTTTAGCTTTTCGTCGTACTCGCGTAGCCTGCTGGGTTCCATCGACTCTCTGATCTCGCTTCATCCGGGCTTGCGCAAGGGAAAACGATGCGCTCTGCGCCACCCGAACTGGCAAATCGGTCGACCGAAATCCCCACCCCTGGGCCTGAGTCATCGCGGCATCATCTGTAAGCATCTGAAAATTATCGTTTTCTGAGCGGCGCGCGTGTCTGGATTGCTTGCGTGTTCCATCTTCGCTCCGGTACGCTCGTTGCGATGCTTAGACGCTTTGCTTGCATCTCATGCTTCCTGGTCTTCACGGTGCTTGGAGGCGGTGCCGCGAGCGCCGACGACGTTCCCAGCTCCGAGGGCGCCGCGGCCACCGAGCCTTCCCACGAGTTGAGCTACGAAGAGTACCGACTGAAGCAGCTACACTATCTTGCCGGGCGGTCGCGCAAGGGGCTGATCGCCAGCTCCGCCGTGATGGCCGCGGGGGTGGCCTTGGTAACGCCTGCGTTCGTCACCGATTGCGTGCGCGTGGCGTCTTCCTCCAGCTTCGACGATCTGCGTTGTACGACGCGAGGCAAAGCGCTCCTGGGGGTCGGCATCCCGATTTTGCTGGGCGGCACCCTGAGCTTGCTCATTACCGGTCTCATGTTCGGCGTAAGAAAGGGGAGGATTCGAGCGACCGAGGATCAGCTCGAGTACGAACGGAGACGAGCGGTTCGATGGGATCCCGCGCGTGGTGCTTTTGCGTTCTAGCGGTCAGGGCCTTCCATCTCGAGGATCTCGCCCAAGGTGTAGTCCGAGACCAGGTGCTCGAGCTGGTCGTGATCGATCAGGATCTGAAAGCGGCCGCCCCACGCGTTGGCATGAAATGAAATGTACGCCAGATAATCGTAAGCGTAGATCCCGCCGAAGCAGCAGCTGTCGAGCTCACCAAAGAACTGCGCTTGCTCCCTCTCGGGTTGTGTCGCCATCAGGTAGAGCTCGAGGTAGTTTGGCGTGATCCGCTCTTCATAATCTCCGAAGCTTCCGGTCCTGTCACGAAGATAGTGCGGCCAAGAGCCCGAGACGGGGTAGCTTGCGTCGATGCGCGTATCGATGCCGGCGGCCACGACCGTCGTCCATCCACCTCCAGACAGCCCCACCATGAAGCGGCGCGAGTACGAATAGGTCGCGTCCGCCCAGTTGAGCGAGACGACGACGGGCTCGATGAAATACCGGAGTGGATGCTCCCGCACGCTGAGCTCCGAGTGCTCGTCGGTTTCGAAGGGGTGCGTGTTCATCCCCAGCATCGGCATGGAGAATCCCAAAACCTGGTAGCCCCTTTCGAGTAGGGCCTCGATGGTGTCCTTGCCGAGCTCGCGGAAGTCGCCGCCATGACCCTGATGGTAGAGCGCGAGCTTGCCGTTCCATGACGCCGGGTGAATCAGATAGACGAACGACGTGAGGTCGTCGGTTTGGACCGTAATTTGCTCGATCGTGCGACCGGGAAACGCAGAATCGATCACGGCCTCGACACCATAAGGCAGGCGCTCGGGCATGGGCGCCCCAAAGACCAGGTCGATCATCTTTGCGCGGGCAATCTCGGCGTCTTCGCTCGTGCGGATGCTCTGCGACTCGTCGAAGAAGTCCCACGAAGAAAAGCCCTGCGCCTGAACCTCACAGCCAATGAGCAAGAGGCACGAAAGAATCGACGATCGCCTCGGGGTTCGATGCATGCAAAAGCAACGCACTGCATTCTCCGTGCCAGCGTCATGGCCCGGCTTGGTCGGGAATCCGCTGATCTCGGAGCGCAGGTTTTGCGTTCTCGGCAAGCTTGCGAAATAAGTGCGCTACCCGCCGCGACCCGCCGCCCTTTCACGATGGAAGGGCGGGGCCGCCGCCGGCAACTGTCGCGTTGTTGCATGTAAGCAGCGGAGACTGCTTTGTTTTTGGGGCTCGAGCGTGTCCCCGAGGCCGCAGGTGAGGTGCTGGCAGAGGATGACCGTGTTGCCTGATGTCGAGGTTTGCGCGGGGGGCTCAGCGACGTAGCTTTGCCTCGACAGCGCGCTTGGCGCCGAGGACCAGCGCATCCTTGAGATCCAAGGGAAGCGAGATGCGAATGTTCCTCAGCGTCTCGGCACGCAGGCGCCTCTTGGACAAGGCGTGGGCAGGCAGGTCGAGCTCCAATAGGGCTCGGGCCTTGTCGCCCGCCTCCTCGAGCAAGCGCTCGGCAGGCACCAATGCATCGATGAAGCCGACTTGCAGCGCCTGCTCCGGCGAAAACGGCTCAGACAGGGTCACAGCGCGCTCACGAGCGGCGGGAGTCAAGCGCAGTCGAAGCACCTCGCAGGCAACCCGAGGCATCGGAAGGCCGATCGCAACTTCGTTGGCGACGTACGTGTACGGGCCTGGAGCTCCGAAACGGTAGTCACCGGACAACAACATGAAGACGCCCATTGCGTACGCATGACCGGGCGACGCGATGACGACGGGTGTCGGAAACGACAACAGGCGCGCCGTCAGCGCATACCCAGCGCGCAACATTTTGACCGCCTGTGCGCCGCCGGACTTCATCACTTTGAGGTCGAAGCCCGCCGACAACACACCCTCTCGGCCGGTGATCACCACGGCCGCGCCCTCTCGCTCCGCTCGTTCGAGCGCCGCGTAGATCTCATCGAGCATGGCAGGCGAAAGCGCATTTCGCTTGCCGTCATCCATCGTGAGCATCGCGACGGAGCGATCGATGTCGAGTGTCACCAGGGAGCTTGCCATGCGGCCATGGCATAGCACGCGATGCCAGAGTGGGCTTGGATCGCTCCCGCTCGCCTCGGGCGCGGCTGGCGGCCGCCCACTCTGGACCCTAGAGGTAAGACGACGACGGCTTGCTGGGTGATGGGTAAGCTGGGTAGATTCTGGCTCTTTGCCAGGTTGAGGAACCAGTATGGATACGTACTACAAGCCCGAAGATCTCCCGAAGTTCGCTGATATCGCGGAGGGCAGCCCGGACCTCGCGAAAAAGTTCTTCGATTGGTACGGCGCCGTGTTTGCGGAGGGTGCGCTCACCGAGCGCGAGAAGGCCTTGATCGCAC
>JASFKY010000072.1:0-13759 GCA_050118395.1 Myxococcales bacterium
CATCCGGAGGAATTTCGCCGACCGGAAATGCGCCGCGCCCGGCACATCCTGGTCGGCAGCAAGGAAGAAGCGCAGGCCATCCTGCAAAGTCTCGAGTCGGACGCCACGACCTTTCGCGCGCTCGCCAAGGAAAAGAGCCTCGATACCGAAACCAAGCTTCGGGGCGGCGATCTCCTCTACTTCACCGAGGACGGAAAGCTCGTTGGCAAAGACGAGGCCGAACCGGTCAACGCCACGCTGGTCGAAGCGGCTTTTTCTCTGAAGGAGGCCGGTGAGCGCAGCGAGCCACTCGATCTCGGGGACGGCAAGTGGAGCGTGCTCGAGCTCACGGCCGTCCGGCCGGCCAAGGTGCAGACGTTGGAGCAGGCGAGCGAGTTGATTCGGCGCAAGCTCTGGCGCGAGGAGCGGAAAGCGGCCTTGGAGAAATTGATCAACGATCTCCGGGAGGAGCTGAAACCCGAGGTCCACCCGGAGCGCTTGGACGCCATCGTGCTGGAGCCGGCGAGCAAGCCGACCGAGCATCCGGACCAGTGAAACCGAAAGGGATTCCGGGGCTTGCCTTCATCCTGGTCTCCCGCTACTAAATGAACGTTCATTCATTCCCGGAGCGAGGCCCTCATGTCGTCCACATTTCAGCCCTTTCAAGAAGAGCACCAGATCTTCCGCCAGCAAGTTCGCGCGTTCGTCGAAAACGAGCTCGCCCCCAAGGTCGACCAATGGGAGGAGCAGAAGATCTTCCCCAACTCGGTGTTCGAGCGGGCCGGGGAGCTCGGCATTCTCGGCGCGCACTATCCCGAGGACGTCGGGGGCGGCGGAGGCGATTTCTGGATGAGCGTCGTCAAGTCCGAAGAGCTGGCTCGTTGCGGCTCCGCGGGTGTGACCATGGGCCTTCTCGTTCAATCGGACATGGCCACGCCCGTCCTCAACGATCTCGGATCCCCGGAGATCAGGCAGGAGTTTTTGGCACCGGCCATTCGTGGAGAGAAGATTGCCGCACTCGGGGTCAGTGAGCCGGGCGCCGGATCGGACGTAGCGGGCCTGCGGACCACCGCCCGCTCCGTCGGTGACGACTACGTGATCAACGGCTCGAAGACCTACATCACAAACGGCACGCGAGCCGATTTCGTCACGCTGATGGTCAAGACCAATCCCGAGGCGGGACACAGCGGCATCTCGATCATCGTGTGCCCCACCGATGTCAAAGGTTTCAGCATCTCCAAAAAGCTGGAGAAGGCGGGCAACTGGGCCAGCGACACGGCAGAGCTTTTTTTCGAAGACGTCCGCGTACCCAAGCGCTTCCTGGTCGGACAGGAAGGCATGGGGTTCGTGTACTTGATGCAGAACTTCCAGTCGGAGCGACTGGTTGGCTGTGTGAGCGGCCTTGCGGGCGCCAAGCTGGCCCTCGATCGATCGGTGCAGTACGGCCGCGAACGCGTCGCCTTCGGAAAGCCCCTGATCAAGCGGGAGTATTGGCAACAGAAGTTCGTCGACCTCTACACCAAGTACGAAGCAGCCAAGGCTCTGTCCTACAATGCATGCGCCGCCTATAACGAGGAAAAGTACGTCAAAGGTGGGATGCTTTCCATGGAGACCACCCGTTTGGTGTCGATGGCCAAAGCCTACGTAGGCGATGTCACGGCCGAGATCATGGACCAGTGCGTGCAGTTCCACGGCGGCATGGGTTACCTCGAAGAGCTCTGGGTAGCGCGCGCCTGGCGGGATGCTCGTCTCTTCCGAATCGGGGGCGGCGCGACCGAAGTGATGCGTTACGCCATCGCGAAGATCATGGGCTTCTAAGCCGCGTCTGGCATCGCTTCCTGGACTTTTTCCCAAGGGTCGGAGGTTCCGATCACGTCCACGATCATGACCGCTTCGGCCGCGGAGACGTTGTCGTGCAGGGGGTCGCTGATGTCGAGCCAGCCTGCGATACGCCGCGCGACCGCAAGGCGCGTGGCCCATTCGGAACGGGCGCGGCGCAGACTGCCGAATCGCGTCCACCGCAATGACCAGAGCTCGTCGGCAAGCCAATCGCCGAATACCACGTTGGGTGAAACCGGGTGCACGATGCGTTTCTGCGCGCTCTCGAATGACTCGGCCCACGGGCGAGCATGCTCGGTGCGTGCTCGACGATCGATCAGAAAGCCCAAAGCGTCGCCAAACCAGCGAGCTGCGATCGCGGCTCTCGACGATCCGGGAAACGCCTGTAGCTCGCCGGCCACGTCGGACCACGCCAGCCCGTCGAGCTCTGGAAATGGAGGGGCCTGCAAAACCGTCATCAATCGCTTGCCCTCGATCAATGCCCCGATGAGCGAAGCTTCTCGTTCGACATACTCTCCGAACGACAGCGTCTCGTCGACCGACCAGCCCACCTCGTCCAGGACCATGTGCTCGAATTGGAGCTCTCCGTCGGAATCGACGAGAGAAGCCCTTGCTCCCTCCGCCGTAACCGGAGGCAAGGGACCGAGGGTACGACACGTGCAGCGGTGCTGCGTGGAGATCCGGCCTCCCATGGGCGTCGCCGTCAAGGCGTAGGGGAACTGGATGCAGGGGCTGGGCTTCAGCTCTGGGCCTAGCTCACGATGAATGAGACATCCCTGTTCGCTCCAAAACACGCAGCGGCCGGTGTCGCTTCGCATCATGAGAACGGCATCTGCCTCGCCTTCGTAGCGATCGATGGAATCTTCCGAAATGAGAGCCAACCTCTGACAGTCTCGTTCGCTCAACGCGCCTACAGCGTGGATGTCGCTGCAACAAAGGCCATCTCCCATGCAGTCGAATCGAGCGCCGGGGCGCACGAGCAGGGGCTCTCGTCTAGCAAACACCGTCATGGGGTCTTCAATCACGCACCGACACGCGCCGTGAGGATATCAACCCGACAAAGGTCACCTGTCAACGGGCCCTCGGGAGGGGCGAGGCCTCACTCGGCGGCCACCGGGGTTTGTTCGACTTCGTCCATCTCGATGGCTTCAGCCAGGATTTCAGCGATGTCGCGTTGGCCGATCTCCTCGTCCTTGTCTTGCTTCTTGAGCCCATCGGTGAGCATGGTCATGCAGAAAGGGCAAGCGCTGGCAATGGTGGTGGCGCCGGTGTCGAGCAGCTGAAGCGTGCGCTTGTTGTTGACCCGCTCTTGACCCTGCTCTTCCATCCACATTTGGGCCCCGCCGGCGCCGCAACAAAGGCCTTTGTTGCGGTTCCAATAGGGAACTTCGGTCAGCTCCAGCCCCTCGATCGATTCGAGTATGTGGCGAGGCGAATCGTACACTTGGTTGTACCGACCGAGGTAGCAGCTGTCGTGGTAAACGACCTTCGCTTTCACCGGCTTCGAAGGAACGAGCTTACCAGCCACCAGCAATCCGTTGAGGAAATCGCTGTGGTGAACGACGTCGTACTGGCCGCCGAAGTCGCGGTATTCGTTGGACAACGTGTTGAAGCAGTGCGGACAAGCCGTGATGATGGTCTTTTTCGACGACTCGTAGCCGTTCAAGGTCTCGACGTTCTGCTCGGCGAGCATCTGGAACAGGTACTCGTTACCGGCACGCCGCGCCGGATCTCCCGTGCAAGTTTCTTCGGTGCCCAAAATCGCAAAGTCGACCTTGGCCTTCTTCAGCAACTTGGAAACTGCACGAGCCACCTTCTTTGCGCGGTCGTCGTAACTGGCCGCGCAACCAACCCAGTAGAGGACGGCGGCATCGGGCTTGTCGCTGAGGAGGGGAATGTCGAGACCGTCGGCCCAATCGGCACGGTCCATCGCCGAGATGTTCCATGGGTTTCCATTGGTCTCGATGCCGTTGAAGGCGCCTTGGAGCTCGCTCGGAAATTCGTTCTTCATCATGACTTCTTCCCGACGCATGCCGATGATCTTGTCGACGTAAGAGATCATCACGGGGCATTGCTCCTCGCAGGCGCGGCAAGAGGTGCATCCCCAAATCACGTCGGGATGAAGGATGTTCGGTACCAAATCCACCACGGTCTCGCTGACGAAATATCCGCCCTCGGGTGCGGCGGGAAAGGTATGAATCGGCTCCTCACCCTCGGCCGGTAGCGAAGCAGGCGCGTCGCTTGGTTCCTCGACCAGGGTCTCCTTGCCGAACATGGCCTTCTCGGTGGCGTAGAGATGGTCGCGGATCGCCAAGGTCAGGTGCTTCGGTGAAAGCATTTTCCCCGTGATGTACGCGGGGCAATTGTCGCTGCAACGGCCACACTCGGTGCACGTGTACAAGTCCAAGATCTGGCCGTACGTCAAATCGGTGATTCGGTTGATCCCCAGTGATTCCTCGCGCTCGACTTTTCCTTCGAGGTCTTCGACCTTCGGGAGCGCGTTCGGCCGGGGGTCGTAGGCAAAGACGTTGGGCATCACCGTCAGCACGTGAAAGTGCTTCGTGTAGGGCAAAATGTTCAGGAAGATCAGCACGAATGACGCGTGCCACCAAAAGCCCACGTGCCGAAGCGCGCTGATGGCGCGGCTGCTGTCGATGCCGTTGAGCAGCTGGGCAAACGCGCCCCCGAAAGGCTCGAACCAACCTGCATGAAGGGGCTCGCCATAGGCGCGCGAGTCGAGCACGAGAGAAGATCCGACGTAGAGATAATCGGCCAACATCATCGTGATGATGATGAACAAGATGAGGATCGGCTCGGTGAAGACGTACCGGTTCGGATAGTGCCCAATGGTCATTCTGGGCTTGTCCTCGACGGCTTTGGGATCCGCGCTGTCTTGTCCCCGCTTCACCCAGCGGAGGTACAAAAAGACGACCGAGCCCGCGATCGCAGCAAACGCCGAAAGCTCCTTCACGAACGAGTACAGCTGGCCAAACCAGTGGTCCGTGCTGAGAAGGCCCCAAAAATCGAAATCCGAATCGAACCCGCGGCCCCAAAGCATCAAGCTGTTGAGCAACAAAACGACGAATGCAAGGAAGATTCCGATGTGAGCAAAACCAGCCAGCGTGTAGTTGGGCATCTTCTTTTGCCCGAAGGCGTACACGACAACGGTTTTGAGCCGGTCGCCGATTTGCTCGGAGCTCCAAGCAAAACGCGGATCGGGAACCCCGATCGCCACCTGCCGCAAACGTCTGTATGCGGACCATGAAAACAAGCCGAGCGTGCTAGCCAACAGCAACGTCATCCAAATCGGACCCATCGTCTTCTCCCTGACCTCGAGCGCGGAATCGGTGTAAACGCAGGCTCGCGCTTCGCAAAGGTGTAGGGGTGCCACGCATCGAAGTCAAATCGCGCCGTGGAGTCGCCCAGGACTCCCGAGGGCCCTTGCTTTATCATGCATTGGTGACCCGGTTGGGCCCATTGTTCGTCTTGGGGCTAGTGGCTTGCGCGCCGAGCGCGACCCGCACCGTGCCCAGAGTGGTCGACGGTCGGCTCGAGCAAGGCCCCATCGTCTCCCCCTATGCGTACCAATGGTTCATCGAGGGCGAGCTGTACGCCGCCGAGGGCCTTCACGAGGAAGCGGCCATTGCATTCGAGAACGCCATGGCGGCGCCAACGGCCGATGACGCGTTGATGGCGCGGCTCGCCGAGGAGTACGAGAGGAGCGGTGCGTCGCGTCGCGCGGATCGCACATTGGCTTTGGCCCGCCGTTCCCATCCGGACTCTGCGCGCGTGGCGCTTGCCGAGGCGCGGATCCGAGAGAGCCGCAGCGAAGACGTCGAAGCGGTCTCCGCATTCGTGCGGGCGCATCGCCTGGCGCCCCGCTGGGACGAACCGGTGATGGCGTTGGCTCGGATGCTGGAGGCGCGTGGACATCCGTACCGCGCAAGTGCGATCTTGTTGGATTACATCGCGATGGTGCCCCAGCACGAGGCGGTCGGTGCGCGTCGCCTCTTGAGGGAGATGGCACGCCGCAGCGGTGACCCCCAAACCCTGCGCCGAGCCCTCGCGTGGGACGAAGGCACATCGGACGAAGCGCAGGCGCGCGCTGCGGGATTGCTCGCGCTCGATGTAGGTCGGCCCGCGCTCGCAGCGCGCATGCTGACCGGCTCCGCGCAAGGCACGGAAAACGAAAAGCTCTGGTTGCATGCGCTCATCGAAAGCGGCGATCGAGCGAAGGCGGCTGCATTTGCGGTCTCTACCAAAGGCAATCGACTCGGAGGAGCTTTGGAAAGGGCGCGGCTTCTCATCGCCAGCGACGAGGCGCGCGGAGCCCTCGATCTGTTGAAAACGGTGAGGCCCATCCCTTCAGCGCGCTACACCAAGGGTCGGGCGCTGCTTGCGCGTGGCAGCTATCTCGACGCAGCTGCTGCCTTGGCGGAAGTACCGTTCGGCGCTTCGGATTTCGAGGACGCCATGTTGCTGCTCGCGGATTGCGCAACGTCTCAACGTCGGCTCGGGGTGGCTGCCGAATCGTTGAGCATGGTGCCCTATGACTCGCTCGAAACACGAAAGGCGCTCGCTGCAATCTACCTGCAAGCCGGTGATGTGCGGTCCGGACTGCGTCTGTTCAAGCCCAGGTTGAGCTCGGAAAGGGCCGTGCTGGCGTCGCTTTTCGAGGAGGCGGGGCGCTTCGAAGAGGCGGCCGCGTTCTATGCGAGCGTGCAGGGACCCACGCCGGACCCGAGGCTTCGCGCGCGTGCGACTTCCGAACGGCTCGCCTCCCACGGCCTGCTGGCGGGCGCGATCGTCATCCTGGAGGATTGGACCGCCTTTGCGCCCGAAGACCTATACGCCCGAGCTCGCCTCGTGGAGCTGCTCCACGCCGACGGGCGCGCGGAAGCAGCCCGCCGCCAAGGACGACGCACCCTCGAGCTCAGCACCAACCCACTGTTGCGAGCTCACCTGATCGACCTCCTCGAACAGATACCGGAAACACGGGGGTCAGAGACAGGGTCAGTGACAGGGACGGAGTCAACGCCAGCGCCAGCGTCAGAGTCAGAGACAGCGTCGGCGTCAGAGTCGGCGCCGGCGTATTTGCGGTCTTTCAGTACTCCCCGAAAAGATCCTGAATTCGTACGTCGAGTGCCGTCGCGATCTTGTACAGCGAGCTGATCGACGCGCTCGACTCTGCACGCTCGATCTGAGAAAGCAGTGAGACGCTCAGACCGGTACGACGAGCCATCTGCTTGAGCGTCAGACCCCGGTCTTTGCGTAGCCCGCGGATCGTCTCGCCGATCACGCGATGCAGATTCTCCTCGGGTGTCCGGAGCAGCCCCTTCTTGCGCATCACCCGATCGAGGACCTCGCGGAATTCGTCGGGATTGAAAGGCTTCTTGAGATAGTCCACCGCATCGAGCTTCATCGACTGCACGGCCGTTTCGAGCGACGGATAGCCGGTGAAGATCACGACGGCGACGTCGCTATCCACCTTGCGAATTTGCTCGAGAACCTCGACCCCACCCATGCCCGGCATCATCAAGTCGAGCACGACCAGATGATAACCGCCGTCTTTGACCTCTTCGGGCGCTTCTTTGGGATCAGACAGCGTCGTCACTTGAAAACCATCCTTGGTGAGGAAGGTTTCCATGAACTCCAAAATCGCCGGATCGTCGTCGACGACCAGAACTCTCACCGGTGGTAGCGCCTTTGCCATCATGCCTCCCTGCAATTGCGATTGCAGTGTTCAATTCTAGTCGGGGCGAGAGGATTTGAACCTCCGACCTCACGGTCCCGAACCGTGCGCGCTACCAAACTGCGCTACGCCCCGTATTTCAAGCGCAGCGGAACCTAGCTTTCTCGCGGCACCCTGTCAACGAGCTATCCTACATGAACCCACATGAAGATTTGGTATGCGTCCGACCAGGCTCCCGCGCCAGGCACCCACGGGCCCAACAGGAGGCGGCCCTCTGGACCAAACTCCAATGATTTCAGGACGGAAGGACGGTTCATCTGCAGCTCGAAGCCTTCGAGGCCCGCATCGACAGCGACTTCGGAGCCTTCCTGGAGCAAGGGGGAGCAGACTGCGTAGAGCAACACGCCACCAGGACTAACCCGACCCGCGGCGTTCCGAAGGATGCGGCGCTGCACCTCACCCATTCGGGCCGCATCCATGGCAGTCGAACGCAGTAAAATTTCAGGCCTACGGCGAAGCGTCCCGAGCCCCGTGCATGGAGCGTCGACGAGCACCCGGTCGAACTCCCCGTGCACCGAACCCCGGCCGACCGTCCAATCGACACACGTCTCGTGAACCGGCACCGATCTCAATCGAAGTCGGGTGAGCTCGGTTTGAATCTGCTCCAGCCGATGCTCGTGCAGGTCGGTCGCGGTGACACTGCCTTGTGGGGTCACTGCTTCGGCCAGCTGCGCGGTTTTGCCGCCGCGTCCCGCACAAACGTCGAGCACGCGCTCGCCGGGCTGGGCGCCGAGCAGCAGGCCGATGAGCTGCGCGCCTTCTTCTTGCACGGCAAATGCGCCCTGCGCATAGCCGGGCAGGCTGCGTGGGTCTCCCACTCCGCTCACCCGCAAGCCGAGAGGAGAAAGCGAGGTGGGCGAAACCGCAGCGTCCGGGTGAGTCGCGAGGATGGAACGCGCAAGTTGCTCTCGATCGACGTCCGACCGGACGCGCAAATCGATCGAAGGCGGCTCGTCAGCCAAGCACAACAGCGCTCGAGCACGTTCGGTGCCAATCGAAGCGTGCAACGCCTCTGCGAGCCATGGCGGCACGGCCATGCCGGATGCTGTGTGCGTCGACCCCGAGGGTTGCGATGCAAGCTTGCGCAGGACGGCGTTGACGAAGCCAGCAAGGCGTTGCCCTCGCTTTTCTCGAACCAGGGAAACCGCGTCGTTCACGACAGCATGCGCCGGAACTTTGTCCAGGTACATCAGTTGATAGGCAGCTCCAAGCAGAGCCGCGCGTGTCCAGTCGTCGACGCGAATCGGTCGGCGTGCGAGCTGCTCGAGCGCCGCTTCCAAATGAGGTTTGACGCGCAACGTCCCATAGACGATTTGCGTGGCGAGGCCTGCATCGGCGCGGCTCCGGACGCTACGCCGCAGCTCGGCATCGAGGGCGGGTGCCGCCCATGCATCGTCCCGCATGATTCGCTCGAGCACCCGGGTTGCGACGCGTCTGGCGGGGGCAATCACGCCCGTAGCTTACCCGCAGCGCAAGCGGAAGCACGGAGATTGGAGGCGATGTGAGCCGCGTGATATCGTCCGGTGCGAAGGTGGGCGCAGTGAGGGTCATGGCAAGGCGATGAGTGCGTTGGTTCTCGTTGCAGACCCCGATCCGTTCAACCTGCGGTTGCTCCACGAAGCATGCGAGGCCGCAGGTTACGACGTCGTGAGCGCCGCAGACGGTCCCGAGGTACTCGCCATGGTGGCACGACATCCACCCGACCTTCTCGTGCTCGACGCACAGATGTCGGAGATCGATGCCTTCGAAATTCTGCGGATCTTGAAGGCGGACATCAGCTTGTCGACCATTCCAGTGCTGCTCGTCACCGACGAAGGAGATCTGGATTCGCGCCGTCGTGGGATCGATCTCGGAGCCGAAGACTATCTGACGAGGCCGTATCGGGTGTTTGAAATTCAGCGACGCGTCCGCAACGTGCTCAGGGCCACTCGACGTGACCGTTTGGGAATTCCGGAAAGCGCGCCACCTGCCGATCAACACGACCCGGTCACCGGTGCAGGGACCCCATCCCAACTGCTCATCAGCTTGGACTACGAGCACACGCGAGCAGAGCGATACGGCCACCCACTCACCTGCATGGTCGTACGGCTGGACAACGCGAGCGGTATCGCCTCGGCGAGCGAAGACGGCAAGGCCGACCGCGCCATGGCGTTGATCGGCGCAGGGCTCAGGTCTTGTATCCGGGCCGTCGATCAATTATTCCGCCTACGGCGCGACGAGTTTTGCATTCTGCTTCCCGAAACGGACGGTGCCGGCGCAGCTCACGTGCTTCGACGCCTTCGACGACAAGTCGAAAGCGGTGCGTTGTGGCGCGAGAAGATCGAGCCTGTTCCGGTGGTGCAAATCGGACTCACCAGCATGCCCGATACCCGCGTCAAGAGCGGAGACGATCTTCTGAAGCGCGCCCGCCGCGCGCTGGCTCGCAAGGATTAAAAGGCCTCGGCGATCCGCACGCACCAGAGGGCTGCGGCGCATCCGGCAAGCGCTAGCGCCCAACGATGCAACGCGAACCTTTGCAGTGCCGAATCCAACGACCAACCCCGCAGGGCCGCGACCAAACCCAACGGAACGAGCAAAACGGCCACCAGGAACAAAGCCAGACCGAGTGGGTTGGCGGCAAGCGCGTTGAGCCAGTGCCCTCGTATTGCATGCGCGAACGCCGTGGTGAGGCCACATCCGGGACAAGGCGCGCCGGTCCACAGCAAGAAGCCGCACGGTGGCAGGCCCAGCTGGGTATGGGTGCCGTAGCCTCTCGCGTCGGGCTCCAGGCAGGCCGCGACCGCCAGAACGAACGCAGATCCGCCCGCTAGGGCCAACCACAGGAGGCGCTGCGAAAACGATGCCGTACGGGTGGGTTCACTGGCCGTCATCGGGCTCCCGCCAGTTTGGGTTGCGAGCGAGCCTCCCGTCAATTCGCGTGACGCAAGGAGTGACACAGCGAGGCTGTCCGATCTGAGCGTGCACTCGGCGGCCGACGGGATTGTCGTTGCCGGCGGCAAAGTCGGCATAGTGCGCATGCAAGCATTTGACGCCTACCGACGAACCGCCCACCCCACCGCTCGGACGATGCGTGACGTCGGCAGGCAGCCGAGCGTCCCTTTCTTTGGCATAGCGTGCATGGGCCGCCTCCAACGCATCGGCCAACACGGGGTCTGCCTCGATCGCGGCTTGCATGGCGCGCACTCCACCGCTGCCTTCGATGCGCGCAATCCGCCGATGGGCGAGCGGACAGGTGAGCCAATAGCTCGTGGGAAAAGGCTCCCCCGTGTCCAAGATGGGAGGCACTTCAACGACGACGGGAAGCCCGAGATTGCACCGACGAAGCACGACGGAGTGGGCCCGCAACGGCCGCCCGATCTGCAGAGCGAGCACCTCGTCGTCGAGCTCGTCGGTCATGAGACGCGGATTCGGTCCTTGACCTCGGTCCAGTAATCGGACTCGCCTACGACTTCGAGGATCATCACGGCTTCAGCGGCCGCACGATCGGCCCTCGCTCCCACCTTGCGGAGTCGCGTGCAGATGTCATCGGCAATGGCGAAGCGAGTCGCGAGCTCGGCTCGGGCCAAAGCGAAATCGTAATCCTCGGCCCATTTGAGCGACCATATTTCGTCGGCAAGCCAGTCACCGAACACATCCCGACTGGTACGAGGCTTGGGAGACCGAGCCTGCGCGCGATCGAACGCGGCCGTCCAGGGGCGTCCCGGGGGACGCGGCCTATGCCCGTTTTGCAAAGAGAGGATGGTATCGCCCACCCACGCCATGGCTACACCGAACTGCGAGCCATCGCGTGCATCGATGAACTCTTGCGCTTGCTTTTCCCAAGTGCTGCCCTGCAGCGGCGGGAAAGGGCGTGTGTCGAGAACGCGAAGCAACGGCTCGCGACCCTGCAATCGATGTAGATACTCCGCTTCGAGGGGCTCCCATTCGGAAAACTTGAGCTGGTGCTTTCGCCGCATCGGGATTCGCTTGATCCGTCGGTCGGCCGTCGGCCGACTTCCACCATCCGAGACGGATGCCTCGACGTTCGCGGGTTCGATGGACGGACGCTCGCCCATGGTGCGGCAAGGGCATCGGTGCTCGGTGGTGATGCGGCCCCCCACCGGAGTCGCCACCAGACCCAACGGAAAACGACGGCAGCCTTCCGGCTTGGCCTCCGGGCCGTGGTCCGCGTGAACGGAGCAACGCTGATCACCCATGAGGAATACACAACCACCGTCGGCTGCCGTCTTGAGCATGTATTCCTCGTGCTCATCGTCCCAACCAGCGGACTTCCGGTCGAAGCGACGCATTCGAGTCGCTTCCTTCTTGGTCAGTGGCCCAATCCCGTGGATGTCCGTGCAGCACAATCCATCACCGAAACAGGTGTATCGAGCGCCGGGCCGTGGCAACAGCGGTCGTACCTTCGTCTTTTTCTTCTTGTTTCCAGCCATGAGACGTGGATGCCCCCCTATCCCGTTGGAAAAGGGGACGGTCCCCTCTTTCTAGGATATGATTTGCAGATGGCAGCGAGTCCTTCTCCGCTCGTGGGATACAACACGAACGTCCGCCATAAGGGAAAGCTGTATCACATTCAAACCGAGGACTCGGGGGTGAAGCGGCCTCACGTGATCACGCAGCTTTTTGCGGATGGAGGACGTATCATTGCTTCCGAAAAATCCTCCTACGAGGAACACCTCGAGTCGGAAAATCTACAAGCCATCGTCAAGCAACTCATGCAAGACCAACACAAGCGAGTGTTCATCGCGCTTCGTGATGGTGCATACGACGAAGACCAAGAGTCACGTTCGGTCGAGGCCGGACCGACGGAAGCCACCACCGAAGTCCTGGAGCATGCCGCCGCACGCCTCATCGAAGGCTCACCGCAGTACGAGCAAGTGCGTCCGCGAACCAGCTCCCAACAAAGGGTGTCGCAAGCGCCGCCCATCCCTTTCGGCCACGACGTGCTGACCGAAAAGACGCTCGACGAAGTGATCCTCGCGTATCTCGCGCAGGATCTGGAGACGGGAAGCTGAAACCGGAGCGCGAAATCGGATGAACGCGTTTCGAGACCGCTTGTTGCAGATTCTGCAAGATCCCCGGGTCGTGAAACTGATGCAGGACCCGCGGGTGCAGCGACTCGTGATTCGAGGTTTCCGCATGCGCGGCCGTCTGGAAGGGGCGGTCGATCGAAGAGTGCAGCGAATTGCGGGCCGCCTCGACCTAGCCACCCAGCGCGACGTCCGTGCCCTTCAGAAACGGATTCGATACTTGGAAAAGGCATTGCGCGAAACCGAGGAGCGGCTCACCGAGGCCGAAGATGCTCGAGCAGCGCGGGGCCATAGTTGATGCCGAAATAGAGCGCGGCGGCCAATGGTACCAAAATGCTGAGCACCGCCACGATGATCCCGAACACGACCACGAGATAGTCGCCCATCGTGGCCTTGGATCCAGGCGCTTCGTGCTCGAGGACGAGTTGGAGATTGCGCCGATTGGCCTTGAACGCAACGTCGAACACGTCCCCGACGAGCGGCAGCGATCCGGCGAGAGCGTCGACGATGATGTTGAGGATCATGCGCAGCATCACGACCCGCGGAACCCGCCGCCTGAGCGCGAACGCGAGAAGCCCAATCGACCCGGCACCGGTCACGGCATCTCCCAGACCAGGGAACAGAAGCCCTATGATCGGATCCAATCCGAACCGGATGTCCGTTCCTGGAACGCGAAAGCGGTCGTCGAGAAAAGCGACCAAGCGTTCCGCCCAGATTCCGAGCTTCGAGGCCGAAGCGTCCGGGTCGACCATGGTGCATCGTAGCCTGGCCTCATCGACCTGCCAGGGCCTGTTCTCCGCACACTTCGGCGAAGACGGTTCGCAAGCGCTCTCGCAGATTGGAGCCCTTCTCCACGAAGTGATGGATCCCGAGTTGATGCAGTAATTGCACGTCGTGATCTTGCGCGCCCGCGCTCACCGAGATGATGGAGCACCCCTGCGCCAAGCCCTCTCCCTTGAGCTGCATGCACACTTCCACCCCGTTCATGCGAGGCATGTGGAGATCCAGCAGCATCACATCGGGTTCTTTCCTTTGGACCTCTCTCAGCGCCTCCTCGCCATCGTGTGCGACGCGAATCTCGCCTCGACCCACGATCTGGCGCACGTAGAAAGACAGAATCCTCGCAAGGTCGACGTCGTCGTCGACGATGAGCACCGACGGC
>JASFKY010000073.1:0-13730 GCA_050118395.1 Myxococcales bacterium
CAGTCGGGATCGCACGAGGTACGACGCTCGCGCTCACGGCTGCGGCCGACGATCTGACGTTCGGCGCTCCAGCGTGGCTCGCCCCCTTTTACGGGCTCTCGGGTATCCTCGCCCTTTTCTTGGTCTGGCTGGCGTTCTGGATGCATGACAAGGCGCGCGCGCAAGCGCGATTGATCATTACGTGAGAGGGCGATGCGACGGAGCACGAATTTAGGTCTGCACGATCGATACGGCGGTCGTGCACTGGTCACGGGGGCGGCGCGAGGAATCGGAAAGGCCTTTGCCAACCACCTTGCTGCCGAGGGGTTCGATCTCTTGTTGGTCGACCGCGAACCAGACGAGACGGAGGCGCTGGCCGAAGCCCTGCGCTCCGAGCACGGGTTGGCGGTCGATGCACTGGTGTGCGACCTGACCGAGCCCAGCCTCGCGCAAAGGGCGCGCCAGTGGGTCGATGCCTACGACATCGGCATGTTGATCAACAACGCGGGCACGTCCGAGTTGGATCGCTTCTTAGACATTTCGCTCGACACCCATTTGAAGACCCTCGACCTCAATTGCCGCGCCACTTTGATCCTGAGCCACGTGATCGGCCGTGCCATGGCGACTCGGCAGCGGGGCGCAATCGTGATGGTTTCTTCGGCGTCGGCGCTGTCGGGCTCGCCGTATTTCTGCCATTACGCGGCCACCAAGGGGTACGGCTTGAATCTCGGCTGCGGCCTTTGGTCGGAGCTCCGAGGAAGCGGCGTCGACGTCTTGTCGCTTTGCCCGGGAATGACCGATACGCAACCCGTTCGGGACCGCGGGCTCGACGCCGGCTTGCCCTTCTACGTGCCCCTGACCGAGCCCGGGCCGGTGGCGTTCGCTGCCCTCGACGCCCTCGGACAACAGCCGATCGTCGTTCCTACGTGGGGGGACAAGCTTTCAGCGGGATTGATCTCCAAGCTCGCCCCCAGAGCGTGGGCCCTTGCGATCATGAAGCGCTCCATCGAAAGAATGAAGCGCTAAAATCGGTCTTTGGCTTGCCGAATTGCAGAAAACGAGGCGACGGGATCTCGCCCCTCTGCAACGCTTGGGTGATCGAAACGAAAGAACGGATTGGTTTTTCGCTCGTGATCGATGGTGCCGGGGACGGTGAGCTCGCCTGCGGCCCGCGCGGCGATCGCATCCTGAAGATCGCGGTCGAGCCACGCGTTGTCGGGCTCGACAGTCTTGGCGAAACGAAGGTTGTTCACGGTGTATTCATGCCCGCACCAGACCTTGGTATCCGGTGGAAGGGCTCGAAGCTTCGCCAGCGAGTCGGCCATCATCTCCATGGTGCCTTCGAACACGCGTCCGCAACCCGCGATGAAGAGCGTGTCGCCACTGAATAGGTTCCCGTCCGCGACGTATGCGATCGCGCCCAGCGTGTGCCCCGGAATCTCCAAAATCTCGATACTGGCATCACCGAATTCGAATGAGTCGCCATCCGAAAGCGCATCGGTCTGATGTGGGATACGACGGTGCTCGGCATCGTAGCGCGAGCCTCGCACGTGGCGGATGGAACACTCCTCGACGAGCGGCTCGATGCCACCGACGTGATCCCAATGATGATGGGTCAGCCATATCTCGTGCAATTGGACCTGATGAATGCTCAAAGCCCTGAGCACGGGATCGGCCTCGGAGGGATCGACCACCGCAGCTCGCCCCTGGCAGATGACCAGGTAAGCGTAGTTGTCCTTCAAACAAGGAACGGGAATCACCTGCATCGGAGGAAACCTAAAGCGCAATCCGCGTGATCGTCAACGATCAGGACGATTCATCGTCGAACGGCCGATTCGCAGTCCAATCGAAGGATCCTTCGTCACGCTCGCGCACGGCCTGCTTCCAGCCGACCTGCTCGGCACGACGCTTGAAGTGGATCCCTTCGGGGGAGTGTCGCGTAATTCCGTCGAACAGGGTGGCAAACATCTGGGTTTGGTGCATGCCCATGGCCTCGATGGCCTGATTGATGACGAGCTTCTGCATCATCAGCTGGTTGACCGGCACGGTGCAGATGCGAGCCGCGAGCGCTTCGACCTCGACGTCGAGCCGTTCGGACGGAACTGCTTTGTGGACCAAGCCCATGCGCTCGGCCTCGCGTCCGTCAATCTTGTCTCCGGTGAAGAGCATCCGCTTGGCGTTCTCCGGTCCCACCCGATAGACCCACATCGCGGTGGTGGGACAGCCCCAAACGCGCGCAGGCATGTATCCAATACGCGCATCCTCCGCCATGACCACGAGGTCCGAGCAGAGCGCGATGTCGGAGCCTCCCGCGACGGCATACCCGTGAACCTTGCAGATCACGGGACGGTACGAGCGCCAAAGCGACATGAATAGCTCCGTGTTTCGCATCATGAAGGCGTAGTCCCTCATGGGATCCCAGGGCATTTCTTGGGTTCCGGATGCAGCCCCGGTGGCTTCGGCGTAGTACGCGAGGTCGTAACCGGCGCAAAAGCCTCTTCCCGCGCCCGCCAAGACGATCACGTGGACCGTCGGATCGGCATTGGCCCTGGCGACGCAATCGGCGAGCTCCGAGGGAAGCTCGTCGTCGATTGCATTCATGACCTCGGGGCGGTTCAACGTGATGCGGCCGATGCGGCCGTCTCGCTCGTACAGGACTTTCGCCATGATCTGCTCCGTGCTTTTTCGGTTTCGACCCTTTCAAAAAGGGCAGCCGTGCAGTTATATCGGGGGATGGACTTGAAGTCTCTGCTCGAAAATGGGATTCCGTTTGCCAGTCGCACCGGCGTGAAGGTGCTCGAGCTCGAGCCTGGATACGTGAAGATGACGATGCCCCTCGAGCCGAACGTCAATCACATCGGCACGATGTATGCAGGCGCTCTGTTCACGCTGGCGGAGCTCCCTGGCGGGGCCATCTTTCTTTCCACCTTCGACTCGAGTCGCTTCTATCCGATCATCAAGGGGATGGAGATCGAGTTCCTCAAACCTGCGGGCACGGACATCACGGTCGAGGTGCGGCTCGATCCCGAGGAAGCCGCCACAATCCAAAAAACTGCAAACCAAACTGGAAAGTCGGATTTCACCTGGAAGGCCGAGCTCAAAGACACGCGGGGTCGCGTCGTCGCTGTCTCGTCGAACCACTACCAACTGCGCAAGATCGAACCCAAGGGTGCTTAGACTCGACGACGCCTTGCGAGCGCGAATCGCGACTCACCTCGCCGCACACGAACGTTCGGTGGAGCCCCGTCAAACCCTTCGACCGGCCGCCGTGGCAATGACCATCGTCGGTGACGACGTGGGTGAGGCATGCTTCATCATTACCCGTCGCGTGAAGAGCCTTCGGCGTCACAGCGGACAATGGGCGCTTCCCGGAGGCCGCATCGATCCGGGCGAAGATGCGCGCACCGCAGCGCTCAGGGAGCTTTCCGAGGAAATGGGACTGCACTGCGGATCCGATCGAGTGCTGGGTCTGCTCGATGACTATCCGACCCGATCGGGCTTCGTGATCACCCCGGTCGTCGTGTGGGCTGGCAGCGACGTCCGGTTGCAGCCCAATCCGAGGGAGGTTGCCGAGGCGCACCGCGTTCCCATCTCAAGTCTCGACGCGCCTGGAATCCCAAAGCTGTTTCCAAGCGAGGAAAAGCAGCGACCCGTGCTGTCGGTGCGGATCCTGGGCCAAGACATTTTCGCGCCGACCGCGGCCGTCGTTTTCCAGTTTCGCGAAGTCGCCATCCACGGACGATCGACGCGGGTTTCTCACTACGATCAGCCCAAGTTCGCCTGGCGCTGAGGCGCCGCCACCAAACAACCACCGCAGACGCTGGCGGATCTCGGGTTTCCTCGCTCTGCGGGATCGGTCTTTTAACGTTAGTATCTATCTTTGCATGCGCTTGTCTCTCAATGACCGGTGGATCCTCTGCCTCTTCTGCCTGCTCGTAGCCGGATGCTCAAGCTCCGCGCCGAGTGAGGAGCCGTTCCCAGCCCCGGCGCCTGTGGCGCCCTTTCTGGACGGAGTCTTTCCGACGCGGGCTCCAACCAGCCCAGACGCCCCCAAATGGACCGTCGAGCCCGCATTTCCAAACCTCGCATTCACGGACACCCTCGTGATCGCGTCGACCCCGGCCAATGATAGGATCTACGTCGGCTCCCGCAACGGATTGATTGTCTCTCTCGACGATGACCCAGGGGCAGCCGCGACCGAGGCGTTTCTCGATCTGCGGGATCGAGTCGCGGTCGTTTGGGATGGTGGCTTTCTGGGGCTCGTGTTTCATCCCGAGTTCGGAAACGATGCATCGCCCTTCGCGGGCACCTTTTACGTCTACTACTCGTCCCATTGTCCGCTCGACGCATCCGGTGATGTGCCCGATCTGGAGGCTTGTGATGAGGAGTACCCGCGAGGCCCGACGGAAGGATTTTTCAATGCCTACCTTCGCCTCTCGAGATTCGAAGTGCTCGGGCCCGGACTCGGCGCCGACCCCAACAGCGAACAGGTGTTGATCAATATTCGCCTCTACAACGACTCCCACCGGGGCGGTGGCATGGCTTTTCGGACCGACGGCAAGCTCTATGTCACGATCGGCGATCAGTTCCGCTACGACACCGCACAGGACATCGTCGACACCCTGGAGGGTGGAACGATGCGACTTGCGACCGATGTAACCGATCACCAAGACGGTACATGGAGCTGTCCTGCAGGTAGCCACATGCCCCGGCGGTCGTTCGATTCGGCGGATGAGATCTCCGGACGACACTACTGCATTCCCGATGACAATCCTTGGCTCGATGCCGATGGCGGGATCTTCGAAGAATACTGCTCGATAGGACACCGCAATCCCCATCGTTTGGCGCGCGACCCCATCACCGACCGACTATGGTCCGGAGAAGTCGGTGAGGCGTCACGCGAGGAGATCAACCTGATCGAGTGCGGCAACAACTACGGCTGGCCCTTCCGCGAAGGAACGATAGCCGGTGTGCGCCCCGAGCCTGCATCCTTCCTAGGAGAGCTCACCGACCCGGTGATCGACTTCACGCGTGACGAAGCGAGAGCGTTGATCGGAGGCTATGTCTATCGAGGTTCGAAGTTTCCAGAGCTGGTCGGAGACTACCTTGCAGGAGACTATGCCACGAACCACATCTGGGCCATTTCGCTCGACGAGGAGACGATGGTGGCGACCAAGGACTACCTAACCGACTTCACGGTCGGAAATCTTGGGACTTGGGGCCAGGATAACAATGGGGAGGTCTTCATGGGCACCGTCGCCGGGATGGAGCCGCTCTACACACTGGCGCGCATCGACGATGAGCCGATCCCTGATCCGCCCGCGCTTCTTTCGCAGATCGGGGCGTTTGCGGACATGGAAGCCGCCACACCAAGCGATGTATGGCTTCCGTACGCACTGAATCAACCCTTTTGGTCGGATGGCGCGGTCAAGAGTCGCTTCATCGCGATTCCAAGTGACGGCGAGCGCGACAGCGATGACGAGCGGGTCGCTTTCTCGCCCTCTGCCAACTGGAGCTTCCCCACAGGTACGGTGCTAATGAAACATTTCGAGCTCCCGCTGGATGAAGGAGACACGACGGATACCGTCCGCCTGGAAACCAGGTTCCTCGTACTGGCGGAGGACGGCCACTGGTACGGGCTCACTTACCGCTGGCGCCAGGACCAGCAGGACGCGGAACTCCTCCCTGCGGAGGCTACCTCGGAATTCGAGGTTCGCCAGCTGGATGGCACGGTGCGCGCACAGACCTGGTACTTCCCTTCGCGCAGCGACTGCCTGCGCTGCCACCGGAAGGGACCGGGCGGTGCTCTTGGCTTGCGGACCCACCAACTCAATCGCGATTTGGTCTATCCAAATACGACGCGTCCGTACAACCAACTTAGCCTATGGAACGAGCTTCATTTGTTTTCTCCCTCGCTCGACGAGGCGAGCATTTCCACCATGGCATCGTCCCCAGCGCTCGAGGATGTCACCGCACCCCTCCAAGACCGCGCTCGCTCCTGGTTCGACTCGAACTGCTCGCATTGCCACCAACCCGGCGAAGCCAGCGCAGGGTTCGACGCGCGCTTTACGACACCGTTCGCCGCGCAAGGGTATCTCTGGACAGAGGTGCGCGACGACCTAGGGAACCCAGACACCGTCGTCATCTATCCGGGTGAGCCTGAGCTATCTGCAGCGTGGAAGCGCGCCGTCGCGGTTGGGCCGCTCGCAATGCCTCCGCTCGCAAAGTCCCGGGCCGAAGGTCCGGCCGTCGATTTGCTTGGCGACTGGATCGAACGCATCGACCCGGTTCCATTACAGGCGGGACTGCGCTACGAGTACTACGAGCTCACTGGGCTCACGGAGCTTCCCGATTACGACGTGCTCACTCCAGTGCGCGTCGGCACAGTGAGCACACCCGACATCTCGGTACGGGAGGTCGATGATGGTTTCGCGTTTCGATTTACCGGTTTCCTTCAGATCACCACTGCCGGCGACTACACATTTGCCACGAGCTCCGACGATGGAAGCCAACTCTTCGTCGATGGAAGCCTGGTAGTCGACAATGACGGGCGCCATGCCTTGAATGAGGTATCGGCCCAAGCCACGTTGAGCGCTGGCTACCATTCGGTCGCGATCACGATGTTCGAGGCGACTGGCGGTGAGATCTTGGATGTGAGTTGGAGCGGACCCGACACGGCCGATGCCAAAGTGCCGCTCGGACCTAACGGTCTCTACCATCAACCGAGCGACGGTCCTGCCAACAGCTCGCCGGTTCTTATGGGACCTGGTGACCAGAGGAGTCGGCGGGGCGACGCGATCGTAGTCGAGCTAGAAGCCACGGACGCCGATGGGGACGCGCTCTACTTCGATGCGCTGGGCCTTCCTCCAGGCTTGGTGATCGACCATGACAGCGGGCGGATCTCCGGCACCATCATTGAATCGGGCAATGCCGTGGTCACTGCGAGCGTCTCCGATGGCCCGGCAGTCTCTGTGGCGCACTTTCAGTGGGTCGTCGACGCAAACTGACGCTCGACTCGTTTCGCAACTCCGACGCTCGGGTCGTCGCCAAGACACCAAAGCGACGAGAGCGGCGACCCCACAGGGCCGCCGCCTTCCTCGCCAGGATCAGACCGCGCTGCCCTCAGACCGGACTCGGAGTCGGGCTTGGGGCCGGAGTTGGAGTTGGAGTCGGGGTCGGAGTCGGGGTCGGAGTCGGAGTCGGGGTCGGAGTCGGGGTCGGGGTCGGGGTCGGGGTCGGGGTCGGGGTCGGGGTCGGCTCACACGCATCGGCCGAGCTCGCCGCAGTGTGCGAGATGTCCTTGCAGTCCCGACCGGTGCCGCCACCGTCGATCACGACCTTGGTGCAGCAGTCGTTTTCCGCTCCGGTCCACACAACATTGTAGCAACCACTCGGATCGGTTTCTCCACATGCAAAGGCGAAGACGCCCTGACCCGCTTTGATGCAAATCGAACCGATCGAATCGGCTTCGTAGACGTGCGGACCCGCGCTCACGTCTCGGTCGATTTTGCCCAAGTCTCCTTCGCAGGTCGAACCCTGCCCGGCCTGCGTGCTTCCTAAGTCGGTGGAGCCTTCTCCGCACGCGTGGAGTCCGACGAGGCTCGCCAACGCCAATGCGAAAAAGGCGACGTTGATATGAATCATCGATAGCTTCATGGTCTTCTCTCTTTCCCACTATTCGGGGGGTAAATGGGGAACGAAGAGGCTACACTGACCGCCTGTTCCAATGCACGAACTTTCTGGGAAAGGGCGCTCGATGTGAGCTACCTCACAGAAACCGGTCCCCGGCGGAACAACGTTCGACTGGTCGAGGTGGCTAGGTGAACCACAATCCAGTCGGATCCGCATCCGAACGGCCAACTTCGTTTGACGCGTTGCGAAAGGACGTTGCCCCAGGCCTGCTCGTCCTCATCGCGATGCTCTTGTTCGCGCCTCGCCTCGACGTGCCCCCGAAGTACATCTTCGACGAGGTGTACCATGCGTACACTGCGGGCCAGTATGCAGCAGGCAATGCGGATGCCTACGTTTGGGACACGCAATCGTCCCAGCCTGGTGTCGCCTACATGTGGAACCATCCCCCTGCCGGCATCCTGATGATGACCGCGGGGATCCTACTTTGGGGTGATTCGCCGTTCGGTTGGCGGTTCTCGAGCGCGGTCTTCGGCGCGATCGGAGTCTTGCTGGTCTATCTGCTCGGACTGGCGATCACGCGGGATCGGACGATGGCCTTGCTCGCCGCAAGCCTGGTATTGGTCGACACACTTTGGTTCGTCCAGTCGCGAATCGCGATGTTGGACATCTTCGGAGCCGTCTTTGCACTCGCGGCGCTCTTGTCTCTGTGGGGGTTTCTGACAAGCCGCCCCGACCGGGTAGGGCCTTCGCTACTGCGAACCGGATTGTTCCTCGGGTTGGCGCTTGCGACCAAATGGAATGCGGCCTTCTTGGCGTTCTTCACCGGCCTGGTGGTACTGTATCGTGCCTGGTCATCCGCACGGGCAGCCCGAAAACATCCCACGCCCCAGTCGCGCGCGGCTTGGCGCTCTCACCTCATCTGGGTCCCGATATCTCTAGGTCTGGTCCCCGTGGCGGTCTATCTGGCAGCGTACATTCCCTTCTTCTTGACAGGGCACGACTGGGAGCAGTTCGTGGAGTTGCAGAAACAGATCTTTCTGTATCACTCGCGGCTCAAAGAGCTCCACGACTACCAATCGAAGTGGTGGCAGTGGCCCTTGGCTCTGCGGCCGGCGTGGTATTCGGTGACATACGCAAGCGACAAAGTGGCGCACATCTATGCAAACGGAAACGCCCTGCTCTACTGGGGTTTCGTTCCTGCCGTGATCGCGCTTGCCGTGCATTTGTGGCGCCGGTCGAGCCCCGCGCTACCGGTGTTGCTGATCGGATTTTTCGGCCAGTGGTTGCCGTGGGCGCTTTCTCCACGTAGCGCCTTCGTGTACCATTTTCTTCCTGCTGTGCCGTTCGGCGCCATTGCCGTGGGCTTCGCGGCAGTCGCCCTTTTCCGTCGCGGGGGCCTCTGGCATTGGATTGTGCCTACGTATCTGGTCGCGCTGGTCGCCTACTTCGTATACTTTTATCCGATCCACGCGGCCGTCCCGATTAGCCGAGACGCGTTTGAAGCACGGATGTGGTTCGCGAGCTGGCGCTGAAGGGGCGCACTACGGCGAGGTTTCGGGACGGATGTCGAAGACCTCGTAAGTGTCCGTTCGAATTACACGTGGGTATTGGGCCCGAAACGCGTCGGGGTCGGCACCAAGCCGGTCTTTTTCTTCAGGGCCAACGACGACGTAGTCGACGCCGTAGGCTTCCAACAACTCGCTGGCCTGCGGGGACGACTCGAACATGGTTTGCACGTGCCGCTCCCGATCGCGGTATGGGTAGCCCTGGCTCCAGAGCCACCCAGGATAACCCATGACCACGCGACGACCGGCGAGCACGTGAATCGGATGGTTGTGCTGCTGTCCCGTCAGGAATACCGCGTGCGATTCGGTCCGTTCACGCACGAGCTCTGCCAGGCGCATCTCGTCCTGCGTGAAGAGTCTGTGTCGATCGAAGCCCAGGAGCTGGTGTACGTCTTGAAGGGTTCCGGAGAGGAGCATGGTGGCGACGATGAGAAGCAGCCCAAATCGGATGAGAAGGTGGTGGTGCCGTCGCCACGCGCGCACCAGCCATGCAGAAACCAAGATGCACGACGCGAGGTACCAGAAAACGAGAAGCTTGGTGTTGTCCCAGTCCCACGGCTGGAAGACGAAGAGGTTGGCGAGCACGAACAGCGCCATGAAGCTGCCCAGCATCCTTCGTTCGGTCCGACCCATCAGCGAGCGGTCCACAAGCGCAAACAACAGCAAGAATGAAAACAGACCGAGGTTCTTGAACCAAAACCAGAGCCATGGATCGGGCGCTGCAACCCAACCTGGAGCCCAACGGAACGCAGACAGGGCCCCCACCGTGCCGCCCTGCTGAAAAGCGAGCTGCGGCAGGGCAACGCCGACCCAAGCTCCGAAGAACCACAGCCAACCTCTGCTCGGAAGCAGCAAGACCATGATCGGGGTGACGAGTGCAAGCGCGAGCATCGTTCCGAGGTGCGCGAAGGGCAGCAGTCCGGCCACGACACCGGCGAGGATGAACGCGCGTTCGCTCTCTGAACGGACGCCTCTTTCCAGCAGGGTCAGAATCAATGCAAAAAGCGGCAGCCCGTACAGATAAGCTCTCTGAGGCGCAATCGACGAAAAGTAGACGTTCTGCCACTGGAAGTTTGCTTTCGCCTGTGCCTCGGCATCCCATAGGAGGCTCAGCGCCGGACTGGCCTGCCCTGCTGCACCGATCAGCTCGCGCAGGCTCACGGTCCACCCGAGACCACCGCCGATCAACAGCAACACCACGCTGAGGGCTGCAGCCACACGATCGCCAGTCATCCGTCTGGCGAGCGCGTAAACGGACAGCACGATCGCAACGGAGAACACGAAGCTCTGCAACGCAAGCGCATCCCACGGCAGCATTCCGAGCATCACCATCGCCGCTGCCGTCACCGACGTGAGGTAGTGGTAGGCGAGCGGCGCTCCAACGAAACGGATCTGGACGGGGGGGAAGTTGTCAGCGTAAGCGAAGGCGGCGACGTCACCGATGTGCTGAGCCCAATCCGCCCAGAGATTGGCCTGAGCCAGCCAGAGTCCCTCGTCATCGACGCTGACCGCCTCGCCCCAGAACCATGTAAGCCGTAACAGCAATCCGGCAATTACGATTGCAACCAGCACATCGGCACCAGAGAGACGCCTTGGTCGCATGCCTTTACGCCACGACGCGAACGCAAGTCTCGGTGGTGGAAATAGGACCATGGCAAGACCGGCAGCGCCGAGGCCAACGCCAATGACCAGAGGACGACTGAGGCCGAAAGCAATCGCCGATACAAACAGGAGCAAAGAGCAGGTTACCGTTCCGAGGACGGAGCCAAAGGCCCAGACTTCCAAGCCGTCCAAAAAAGGCGCCACACGACGCAGCAATCCCACGCCTACCGCACTCATTGCCGCCAGTAGCGCCAACGACGCGAGCCCTGCGAAATCCATGTGCCCCAGTGTATCCAAAGGCGCGTTTACGAGAGCTACAAACCGTCGCGCCTTTCGCCGCTTACTCGTAATTCGGCTTACCAGAAGTTGCTTTTGGCGTGGCGGATGTCTCTTGTCATTCCTTGGCGGATCGTGGACGCTATACGATCTCGGCGTTGCAGGACGTTCCGCCGTACGCTGACCTTCCCCCTCCCCCTCGTCTCACCCCACATGCAAAGCGTTCACATCGTGATTCCTTGTTATAACGAGGCCGATCGTTTACCCGGTGATCAGCTTCTGGCGTTCCTCGCAGCCAATCCTTGGGCCTCGGTTTCATTGGTCAACGATGGAAGCGTTGACGACACCATGGACGTCCTCCAACGACTGCGCGCGGAGGCGCCCGACCAGATTGACGTACACGATCTTCGTCAGAACGTTGGCAAAGCCGAAGCGGTGCGATGCGCGGTGCTCGAGAGCCTGCGCCGACCGTTCGACTTCGTAGGGTACTTGGATGCGGATTTTTCGACGCTTCCCGAGACCCTCGGGAAAATGCTGAAGGCGGCAGAACCGCGGCACCGGTTCATCTTGGGCTCGCGGGTGCTTCGTGCCGGCGCAGTCATCGAACGGAGTCCCCGCCGCCATTACCTGGGCCGCGTTTTTGCAACCCTCGCCTCGATCATTCTCAATTTGCGGCTCTACGACACGCAATGCGGCGCGAAGCTGATCGAACGATCGCTGATCGATCCGCTGTTTGCGCAACCCTTCTTGACTCGATGGCTCTTCGACTTGGAGCTGCTGCTTCGACTCAGGGCGCTACTTGGGGATCGCGGCTTTGCGGACTGCGTCATCGAAATCCCACTGAATCGCTGGATCGACCAAGGCTCATCTCGGATCAGGTTACGGGATTTGTTTGCAGTTCCGTATGGCCTCATGCGGATTCGAGCTCATTACCGACACGCTCTCGGTGCCGACGTGGGTCACGAGACTCCCGCAGAGCTCAGATCGGCCTCCTCTCCAACACAGTCACCGCTGCAGCCTGCCGATGAACAGCTCCACGGTTCTACGGTCGATTGAGGCCGTGGTCGAGCCATACCACGTTGACGTGGGTTGAAAACGCCGGTCGTCGCTCCGACGCAGTCCATCTCGTCGACGTTGACCATCGGATGACCAGCCCCAAAGACCTTTGAGCGTCATGTCCAATCACCTTCGAAACGAAACGAGCCCGTATCTCCTCCAGCACGCCGACAATCCAGTCGACTGGTACCCCTGGGGCCCTGAGGCGATGAAGCTCGCCCAAGAGCAAGACAAACCCATCCTTCTGAGTATCGGTTACGCAGCCTGTCACTGGTGTCACGTGATGGAGCACGAGTCGTTCGAGGATCCGGTCACCGCCTCCCAGATGAACGCGGACTTCATCAACGTGAAGGTCGACCGCGAAGAGCGCCCCGAGGTCGACAGCATCTACATGTCGGCAGTGACTGCGATGACCGGCCGCGGAGGCTGGCCGATGACGGTGTTCCTCACCCCCGATGGAAAGCCGTTTTACGCGGGAACGTATTTTCCGAACGAGCCTCGGCACGGGATGCCGAGCTTTCGGCAGATTCTCACCGGAGTGAGCGAAGCTTGGAAAAAAGACCGGAGCAACGTCGAAAGCAGCGCGCAGGAGATTGCAACCCAACTCCGCGCACTGGCGGCGATGGACCTCGGGGCCGGCCAGCTCGACAGCAACGTCTTTCGAAGCGCCTTACGCGAGCTCGAACGAAGCTTCGATGCCACGTGGGGAGGCTTTGGAGGAGCGCCGAAGTTTCCGCAACCGATGACCCTCGAGTTCTTGTTGCGTCACTCCTTGCTTGATCAAGACCCGAGTGCGCTTGCCATGGCTGAAACCACGCTCGAGAAGATGGCTCGAGGCGGCATGTACGATCAAGTCGGGGGCGGCTTTGCCCGTTACTCCGTCGACGAGCGTTGGCTCGTGCCGCATTTCGAAAAAATGCTCTACGACAACGCGCAGCTCGCTCGCGTCTATCTGCATGCCTGGCAAATCACGCAAAACCCCTTTTATCGCCGCATCACCGAGGAAACGCTCGACTACGCGTTGCGCGAGATGCGTCACGAGCAAGGTGGTTTCTACAGCAGCCAGGACGCCGACAGCGAGGGCCAGGAAGGAAAGTTCTACGTGTGGTCGGCAGACGAGATTCGCGAGGCTTTGGGTCCCGACGCTGACCTCTTCATGCGCGTCTATGGTGTGTCGGATGGGGGAAACTGGGAAGGGCACAACATCTTGAGCCTTCATCTCGATCCCAAGGGGCTCGCCGCGCAAATGGGAACCGATCCCGATGCGCTGGCGACACGTCTGACGGCGGCGAGGGAAAAGCTTTACCGCATTCGCTCCCAACGCGTTTGGCCCGGGCTCGATGACAAGGTGCTGACGTCTTGGAATGGCTTGATGCTGGCCGCCCTCGCAGAAGCAGGACGTGCGCTCGGAAGAAACGACTACCTGGAAGCAGCACGAAAGAACGCCGAATTTCTGCGCCGAACCATGCGGCGCGAATCGGGAGCGCTGCTTCGAACCTGGCGTGCTGGGTCGCAGGCCAAGCTCAACGGCTATCTCGAGGACTACTCCTTTCTGGGCGAGGGGCTCCTCGCGCTCTACGAAGCGACCTTCGATCCACGCTGGGTGGACTGGGCGCGCGA
>JASFKY010000074.1:0-13723 GCA_050118395.1 Myxococcales bacterium
GGTCAGGCTGGGGTCTTGCTCACAAAGCTTTGCCACCTCCAAAGCGCGCATCCCGTAGGTATCCACGAGGTGAAGTCGCGTTTCTTCATCGAGATCGCATTGACAGACGTTGGTGATCTCGTTTGCGACCTTCGTGTGGTCGTCATCCTCGGGCCAGCCGACCGCGCCCGGAAGGGGGTACTTGAAGGTCTGTCCGGATTGAATGTGCTCGGGAAGGTGGCCGGAAAGCTTCAAAATTTGGACCGCGGTGTCCACACATTCCTTGGCCATCTTGCGATAGGTGGTCAGCTTGCCCCCCGCGATGGTGATCAGACCGTCCTCGCCGATTACGATCTGATGCTCGCGGCTCACCTGAGATTCGGAGATCTCCGAAACCTCCGGCTCCGGCGCGATCAGTGGGCGCAAGCCCGCCCAGGTGGAAATCACGTCGTCGCGGTGGAGGTGATTGTTCGGGAAATAATGATTCGCGGCTTCGATCAAGTAGTCCACGTCTGCCAGGGTGGCTGCCTCTTTGCCGGGCGTTCCTTCGTAGTCGGTATCCGTCGTTCCCACGTAGGTACGCTCGCCCCAAGGCAGCGCAAACAGGACCCGCCGGTCGATCGGATGAAAGAGCACCACCGCATGTTGGACCGGCAGCTTCGCCCTTTCGACCACGATGTGAATGCCCTTGGTCGGGCGAAGCAACTTGCCGGTCCTGGGCCCGCTCATCCCGAGAACCTCATCGGTCCACGGACCGGTGGCATTGATCACGGTGTGTGACTTCACCTCCTTCAGGCTTCCGTCGCGCACATTGCGAACGACGACACCCGATACCCGGCCGTGATCGTCTTTGGTGAGCGCATCCACGCGCGCCCAGTTGACCGCGACACCGTCGTTGCGAATGGCATCGATGACGGTTTCCAAAGTGAGCCTCGCGTCGTCGGTGGAGCAATCGTAGTAGAGCGGCGCGCCTTGGAGACCTTCTTGCTTGAGGATGGGCTCTTGCTCGGCCACCTCCTTCGGTTTGAGCGTTTGGTGGCGTTTGGGTGATCGAAACAGGGCCAATCCATCGTACAACCACATTCCCGCGGAAATCATGCGCAAGCTCTTTCGCGCGCCTTGATACACGGGAAAGAGGAACGCCAGCGGGTTGACGAGATGAGGGGCCAAATCGAGCACCACTCGCCGCTCGCTGACCGACTCGAACACGAGGCTGAACTCGTAACTTTCGAGGTAGCGCAATCCACCGTGGATCAGCTTGCTCGACCGCGAGCTGGTCCCGTAGGCGATGTCGTTCTGCTCGAACATGGCCACGCGCAAACCACGCCGTGCAGCATCTCGGACGATTCCCGCTCCGGTAATGCCGCCGCCAATGACGACCACGTCGACTTCTTCGGGAATCTTTTCCCACATTTCTTCACGGGAGGGCATCAGCGTTCTCCTAGGACTTGGTGGTTTTCCAGGTAGTGAATGACCCGTAGGGCCGACTCGTCGACACCGAGGCCTTCCGTTCGAAGATGTACTTCGGGACGCTCCGGCGCTTCGTAAGGGGCATCGATGCCCGTGAAGCCCGAGATCTCGCCCGCCCTCGCCTTTCTGTAGAGCCCCTTCGGATCTCGGGCTTCACAGATTTCGAGAGGAGTGTCGACGAACACCTCCACGAACTGGCCGGACGGCATCAGCTCTCGTATGCGGTCCCGGTCCTGGCGATAGGGTGAGATGAATGCAGACAGGACGACCGCGCCGGCATCAGCGAAGAGGCGCGCAACCTCTCCAATGCGTCGAATGTTTTCGACGCGATCCTCCGGTGAGAACCCCAAGTCGCGATTGAGTCCGTGCCGGATGTTGTCGCCATCGAGCACGTACGCAAAGACGCCGCGTTCGACCAACATCCGTTCGACCCGGTGAGCGATGGTGCTCTTGCCCGAGCCGGAGAGGCCGGTGAACCAGAGCACGGCTCCCCCGTGTCCATGCGCCCGACGGCGTGCCTCGGGAGCCACCTCGCCCACGTGCCAGGTCAGGTTTTTGCCTTTCGGGGCACTCATGCCGGGCAACATAGCGGGGCTGCACTTGCGGGCAAGCTACCCCACCAGCTGCTCCGCCAGCGCCCGGATGGTCCATGGAGAAGAGCCCTCGGCTTTGTTGTTGACCAACACGTAGGTCTCGATGTCGAGGCCGAGCGCCTCGCGCACCAAACGAAGCACGTCTCTCCTCATGGCCGCCTGGGGGGCGACCAGCCGATCGAAAGGCGCGTAGGCCTCTTTGAGCTCGTCGTACCGCGCGCCCGGCGGCAGCAAGAGCCGAATGACCATGAGGGGCCCTCGCGTTAGAGCAGTCCATTGCATTTGTTCGGCGAGGCTGGGCATTCGAGACCAATAGTTGAAGACATGAGAAGCGCCGTGCTCCTCGAGGGTGCGGACATATTCTCGGGTCAATAAACGACGGTCCCGAAGCTCGACGGCAAAGGGAAAATCACGGGGCACCTCCTGCAAGAACGCGCCCAACTTCTCGCAGAACCAATGGGGGTCCAGAGGCCTCGGCGCGGGCGCCACTTCCAAGATCCAGGGGCCCATGCGTTGGGAAAAAGCCTCTCGTACCGGCTCGTAGACGGCGCGCGCAAAAAGCTCCGCGTCGAGAAAGTCCGGGTTGTCTTTGCCAGCGTCCGAGCCGTAGCGCGGATGCCGCGGAAAGCCCGGCATGGCGACGCGCTGCCATACTTTGATGGCGGCTCTGAAGCCCTCCGGAAGCTGAGCAGCATACATGGCCAGGTCCTCTTCGGGAACCGGGGCGTAGTAACCTCGATCGACTCCTACCGTGCGCATCAATGGATGACTCGCGTATTCACCGAGTGATTCCCGAAGAAAGGCGCGCTGGTTTGGATAACGCCGATGGTATACCAGGCCCGCCCACCCGGGGAACGTCCAGCTCGAGGTGCCGAAACGAACCTTCGGAGAAAGCCGATCCGCGAGGGACTGCAACTGTTCGCGCGTCTGCTCGGTGGCGTCTCGAGGGTCGTCGCGATGCGCATCGAACAGCCCGAGTTGCGGCTCCTCTTCACCGAATAGCGAGGTCGACCTTCGCCGGCTACGGCTCATGGCTCTGCGTTGCGCCGGATGGCGATGTTGTGTTGGCGCAAGGTGGCGCTGAAATGATGGCGGCCTTCACCTTGGGCCACGAAGTAATAATAGTCGTGCTCCTCCGGATCGATGACCGCGACGATCGCGGCTTTGCCCGGGTTGCAGATCGGGCCGGGGGGCAACCCGGAATGCCGGTAGGTATTGTATGGGTTGTCCGGATCGTCGAGCATGGCTCGCGTGATCCGGCCGTCGTAGTGTGCACACGATTCGGCAGCCTCGGGCGCTGCCACACAACCGTACTGCACCGTCGGGTCGGCCTGCAATCGCCTACGGGGAAGGAAGCGTTTCGATCGGAGCCGATTCCAAAACACGCCTGCGATTCGGGCGCGCTCCGAGGGAACCGCCGCTTCCTTTTCGACGATCGAGGCCAGCGTGATGATGTCGTGCGTCGTCCATCCTTTGAGGCGAGCCAGCTCCGTCGCGTGCTCTTGCTGGATTTCCTCGTAGCGACGGATCCAATTGGCCAGCATTCGCTCCACCACCCGCCGTGGCTTGGTGCGATCGCCGAACTCGTAGGTATCTGGAAATAGATATCCCTCGGCGTCATTGGCCTCGATGCCATAGCTCGCGAGCAACGCGCGGTCCTCGGTGGCGGCCAAAAAGTCCTCGGCCGAGCAGACGCCGTACTCCTCGAGCCTCTGGGCGATCTCGAAACGGGAAAAGCCTTCCGGTATCAAGACACGAACCTGAATGCGCCCGAGACCGGTGGTGGCGTGGCGCGCGGCCGCCTCGGGAGTCATGGGCAGTGGGAATCGGACCTTCCCCTGGCGCAGATGCCGGTCGAGGCCGCGCAAGCGCATGTACAGCGACCAGATCGCTGCATTGCCAATCACGCCGCGCTCTTCGAGTTGCTCGGCAAGCGGGCGCAGGCTCATGCCTTCCGGGATCTCGATGACGACTTCCTCAGCCTCCCGCGAGGGACCCTTCGTGTCCGGATAAATCACGAACAACCAAGCCACCGCGCCCAGAAGCCCGAGGACCGCCAGCAATGTAAGCAAGGTCAGCGCGCGCGTCAGAGCGCGGCCCAAGTCGCTTCCCACGGCTATGCCTGGTCCCGATCCTTCCACTTCCTACCACTTTTGGCGTCGAGATAGCTCTGAAGCAAGAGGGCTGCCGCAGATTGGTCGACGACCTCCCGCTGCTTGCGCCCTCGCCTGCCCATCTCTCTGAGCGCCCTCTCGGCTGCCACGGTGGTCAGTCTCTCGTCCCAATAGACGACCTGCACGCCGAGAGCGCTCCCCAGAGCAGCGCCGAACGTCCTCGCGCGACGCGCTGCCTCTCCTTCGGTTCCGTCGAGACGAAGCGGAAGCCCGACGACGGCGACCGAAATCTGCTCGCCCTCGAGAGCCTCGCAGACCCTGCGCGCGGCGTCGTCGTCACTTCCCCGGGCCGAGACGGTCTCCCGCGGAAAGGCGATCGATGCCTCTTCGTCCGAAACAGCAATCCCGATTCGCGCTTCGCCCGGGTCGATGCCGACGATTCGACTCATCCACCGGTCGCCGTGGGCCGCGCCTCTCCTTCGACAGGGGCAGAACGCTGATTCGAGGCCAATCGCTGGCTCAGCAAGGGCAACACGTAGGGGAAACCCACCTGAACCTGATCGAGGTCGGGAGCAATCTGACCGGCGAGCCAAAACATCATCACCGAAGCGCGCTCCACGTAGAACCAGCCATCGGGATAATGCACCGAGCGCATCAAGCTGCGTAGCTCGTGGCGTTCCACGCCTGGATCGGCAAACGCCTCCAGCTCTTTCGAGCTGGCGCTCATGAATGCCTTGGGGGTGTGGGATTCGAGCTTCAGAAGCTTCTTGAAATACTTTTTCACGGTTTGCTCGAGAAGCTTGCGGTCTCCTCCTTCGGCCACGAAGCCAATGTCTTCGATGCCCCGTAAGACCAGCGCGTCGTTCTGCTCGAAAAAACCCCGAAGGACGTCGACCATGCCGAAGACCGTCTTGTCGTCGACCTCACTGATGGCTCCGAAATCCAAGACCACGATCCTCGCGTCATCGGAGCCTTCAATCGGTTGCACCAGGAAGTTCCCCGGATGTGGGTCCGCGTGAAAGAAGCGATCGACGAACACCTGCTTGTAGAAGCTCTTGACCAACCGCTCCGCGAGCTTGTGAAGATTGACTCCTCGCCGTCGGATCTCTTCGAGGCGAGTAATCTTGATGCCCTCCATGAAGGTCATGGTCAGCACGTCTCGTGTCGTGACCTGATCGATGACTTCGGGGAAAAGGATGTGATCGTCGCTCGCAAAATTCGCGGACATCCGACGCATGCACTCCGCTTCATGCAGATAATCGGTCTCGCGCCTCAGGAGGTCCACGAGCGACGCGTGCACCGCTTCGATGTTCTGGACCGGAACGAACCACTTGTAAATTCGCACCATGAGCTTGATGACTCTCATGTCGGTTCGAACGACGTCCCGAATGCCAGGGTAGAGCACCTTGACCGCCATCTTGCGCCCATCCATGTAAGCCACGTGAACCTGTCCCAAAGACGCTGCGGCCACGGGCTCGGGGTCGATTCGTTCGAAGAACGCCTCGGGGTGAGCGCCGAGGCTCTGGACGAACGCTTCCTCGATTTCGTCGAACCGATGGGGCGGCACCGCATCTTGGAGAGTCTCCAGCCGCTTGATGAACACGGGGGGCAAGAAACCACCCATGATGGACAGCACTTGTCCGAGCTTGATGTAGACGCCGCGGAGCTTGATCATCCCGGCGAGGAGCCGCTTGGAGTTCTTTTCGTCGAGCCGGGCCTGTCGCCGGCGCAGCCACCCTGGCACCAGCTCTTGCTCCCGCCCAGTAGCCGGATCGAGCCGCCAACGCCGAAAAACCTTGAGGAGTACCCACTGCAGCAGGTAGCTCAAGAAAATGACGCCAAAGGTGAGCTGGGCGCGTACGAGGCGGATAAAGAGGCTCATTTGGGTGGTAGGGTGAAGGATAGCAGTGTTCGGCCGAACTCCTACCGCAGTGGAGAGTCGGCCCCATCCGGTATAAGGTTGGCGGTCCGTGTCCGGTAGCCGAAGCCGCAACATTCGAGACAAGCTGCAAAAAGCCCTCGTGAAGGAGCGCTTTGCCGAAGCGCTCGTGCACTACGAGGCGCTGGAGCACGTGGAGCCCGCCGAACCGAGATGGCCCCACCGAAAGGGCGATCTCTTGAAGCGTCTAGGGCGTACCCAGGAGGCAATTCAATCCTTCGAACGGGCGGTGGACCTCTATGCCCAATTGGGCTTCATCGCTCGGGCGGCCGCGATGGCCAAAGTCGTGATCTCGATGGATCCAGAGCGCACCGATGTTCTGGAACGTGTCAACTCCGACGCCGCCCGCCGTCTGCACCGATCGGCCCGCTCGAGCTTCGTCACGGCGGACGCCGATCGTGAGGACGACGCACCCAAGCGGATCGTCGCCGATGCCATTCCCTTGATTGCCGACCGATCGACCGAAGCCGATCTGCTCCGATTCACCAAGCCTCCCGCGGCGCGTCACCGCTCACTCGAGCTGGACATCTCCGAAATGGAGCTCGATGACCGCTGGCGGTCCGGCGAAGAAGACTCCGAAGAGGAGCTGACCGCCGAGCAGCTCGCCGAGCTGCCCTCCATGCCGCTCTTTGCCGAGGTTCCCCGACCCATCTTGATACGGATGGTCAAGGAATCCAGATTGGTGGACCTCGAGCCAGGCCAGCACCTGATCGAGCGAGGCACTACCGCGGACGCGCTGTTCGTTCTGATCGAAGGAAGCGTAGAGGTAGCGCGTCACCCCTCCCAAGACAGGGTGGTCTTGTCGGAAGGCGACGTGCTGGGGATCTCCTCTCTGCTCGACCGAGTCAACTACCAGGGTGATGCCGTCGCACGCACGCGATCTCGCGCCCTTCGCATCAGCAGGCTTCTGCTCGATCGGCTCGTTGCGGAGCATCCCCCGCTTGGGGACCTCTTGATCGAGCTTCTAGGCCGGCGGCTCATCGCCACCTTGGTTCGATCCTCGCCGCTCTTTGCCGGATTCCAAAATCACACGAGGTGGGAGGTGGCTGCCTTGTTCGAGATTCGGCGTGCCTCCAAGGGAACGGTCCTGGTCGAGGCCGGAAAACGCGCCGACGGGCTCTACATCCCCATGATCGGCGAGCTCTTGGCGCTCGACCCCGACGGTCGAGAGGTGGGCAAGCTGAAGCTCGGGCGGCCCCTCGGTCAACGTTCGCTGCTGTCGGCCGGCCCTTCCCCGCTGACTGTGAAAGCCCTCTCGGACGTGCTGGTTTTGAGGCTCTCGGCCCGGAGATTTCGCGAGGTGGTCGCCAAACACCCCGCAATGGTGTCTTACTTCGAAGAGCTTTCTCGTAGACCGAGCTCCCCCGCACTGTCTGTGGTACCCGAAGCGCGGGAGAAGAAAGGCGCCTGAGCGGTCAGCCGAACGAGGTGCGTGCCTTGACGAACCTTCTATACTGAGAGGCCTCATGATCTACAGCGCTTCATTTCGCTGCGTCGCGGGTTGCCCTGGGACCTACCCCTTGGACCAAGTGATCTATTCCTGCCCGGAGTGCGGGGAGCTTCTCGAAGTCCAGCACGACATGGAGGCATTGCGCAACCGCAGTGGCTCGTCGTGGATCAAACTATTCGACCAGCGCTGGATGACGCGCGATTGGCCGTACGGCAGCGGCGTCTGGGGAAAGAAAGAGTGGGTCCAACCTCAATTGCGCGACGAAAACGTCGTCTCGACGGCAGAGGGCGGAACCAATCTGTTCTGGGCGGAGCGCTATGGCAAGACCCTCGGGCTCGACGAGGTTTGGATCAAAAACTGTGGCAACAGCCACACGGGCTCTTTCAAGGACTTGGGCATGACGGTGCTGGTCAGCACGGTCAAACAGATGATTCAGGATGGAAAGCCGATTCGCGCCATCGCTTGCGCATCCACTGGCGACACCTCGGCTGCGCTTGCCGCTTATTGCGCCTCTGCGGGCATCCCATCGGTGGTCTTGTTGCCCAAAGGCAAAGTCACCACCGCACAGCTGGTGCAGCCTCTCGCCAACGGCGCGCTCGTTTGTGCGCTCGACACCGACTTCGATGGCTGCATGGCCATCGTGCAGAAGCTGGCCAACGAAGAGGGCATCTACCTGGCCAATTCCATGAACTCGCTGCGGCTGGAAGGCCAAAAGACGGTGGCGATCGAAGTCGTGCAGCAATTCGACTGGCAGGTCCCCGATTGGGTGATCATCCCAGGCGGAAACCTCGGCAACGTCGCCGCCCTCGGCGCCGGATTCGACATGATGTTCCAGCTCGGGCTGATTTCGAAGCGACCGCGTATCTGCCTGGCACAGGCCGAACGGGCCAATCCCTTGTATCGAGCGTACAAGGCGGGATGGGACAAGTTCGAATCGATCACCGCTGGCGACACGGAGGCGAGCGCCATCCGAATCGGCAACCCCGTCAGCGTGCGGCGGGCCATTCGGGCGCTCGAGGCATTCGACGGAATCGTCGAGCAAGCGACCGAATCCGAGTTGGCGGAAGCCTCGGCAGCGGCCGATCGTGCGGGGAGCTACACCTGCCCCCACACGGGCGTGGCGCTGGCCGCACTCGAAAAGCTTCGCGCGCGGGGCACCATCGAGCGCGGCCAACGAGTCGTGGTCATCTCGACCGCCAATGGCCTGAAGTTCACGCAGTTCAAGATCCGCTACCATGAAAACGAGATTCCGGGTGTGGAGAGCAAACACCCGAATCAGCCGGTTCAACTCCCGAGTGACTTCGAAGCGGTCAAATCCGCCGTGTTCAAGGAGCTCGACGCCCGAACCGTTTGAGGCCGGGCGCTTCGGGCTCAATCCGAGCTGAGGTGTGCTGCAAGCCTCTCGCGGTCTCCACGCCGTAAGTTCACGAAACGCAGCCGCACCTCGAAGCCGCCGTCGTGGGTCCGCTTGCTGCCGAGGGCACGCCCTTCGAAAGATCGCCGGTCCTCGTCATCGAGTGCGACTCGGAAGCGAATTGGAGAACCCGGCGCGAAAGCGAGGGGGCTGCGCAGCGTCAAAACGTTGCCATCGAGGGTTTGCGCTTCGGCTTCTTGTCCGGACTCCAGACGTACCTTCACCGCTCATCCCTTCTGACGCTGCATGGCCGACCGCGCCTCCTTGAGGTCTTCTCGACGCCGAATGGTTTCGCGCTGATCGCCCTTCTTTTTGCCACGTCCCAGGCCGAGCTGAACTTTGGCCACGCCATTTTTGAAATACACTTGTAGCGGAACGAGCGCGTAGCCGCGCATGGTGAGACGGCCGCGGAGCTTTTCGATTTCCCGTTTGTGAACCAAGAGCTTGCGGCGACGTTGGGGCTCATGTCCGGAATGGCCGGCTTGCTCGTAAGGGGCGATGTGCATCCCATACAAAAAGAGCTCCTCGTGGTCGATTCGGCAGTACGCCCCCTCCAGGTTGGCCCGCCGCGCTCTCAAGCTCTTCACCTCGGTGCCATACAACACCATTCCTGCTTCGAGACGCTCCTCGATGTCATAACGCTGCGCCGCCTTCGGGTTGCGGCATACCAGGAGCTCCATCCCTGGGACGCCCTTGTCAACGCGCTGCTTCGCCATCCTCGCCCGGCTCTAGCACGGGCGCTCGGGCTTTGCGAAGTTGATCGAGCCAATCGAGCTCGGCCCTCAAGCGTCTTGCGGACGCGAAATCTCCAGCGTTTTGTGCCGTTTCGAGCGCACGTTGACGCGATTCGATCTCGAGGTCCCAGCGGCTGCTCGCCTTTGGCGACTGGTCCAGGACCCACTCGCCACGTCGCCCTTGGACGGGGATGCGGACGCGTGCATCCGACTCGGTCGCGTCGGGCACCGCGACCTCGAGGAGGACTCTTCGATCCATGGCGTCGATCTCGATCACACATGGGGAATCGCCCCACTCCTGGCGCGGACGAAAGGCCTCCGAGACGTAACCATCAGTGCTTACCTGAACCCAAGCCAGACAAACCCGTTCCCTTTCGCGAATCGAGACGACGACGTCGCCTCGACCGTCGCCGTCGAAGTCCGGCCTCGGGCCGTCGGCCAGCGCGACCGAAAGACGCTCGGGCCACCGGACGTCGGGCACCTGGATCGACAAGACGGGGCCGCGGGAGGTCACCAGCCGCACCGTGGATTTCGCGCCATCCGAAGCATCGAATGCCACGTAATCGGGTCCCTCGATGCGACGCCCGATCTCGAACCCGTGGGCCCGCAAATCGTCCTCGATGGAATTGGCTTCTACCCGCGGATCGACGCCCACGCGCAAGTAGTCGAGGGGATCCTGAACCGGCTCGGGCTTCGTGCATGCTACCAGGCACGCGCACGACAGCAGAAGCAAACGCACGACGGTACTTTACGGCTCCGTATCGAGAAGGCGAGCCGCCAGCACGAGCGTGTGGATGAGCCGGACACCGCCAGCCCTCAAGGCGCGAGATGCCGAGTCGAGCGTCGCCCCCGTGGTTCGCACGTCATCGACCAGCAGCACCCGCGACGCCCCACGCAAGCGACGGGGTACGAACGCACCCTCGACGTTGTGCCGCCTCTTGTCGTGGGACAGACCGACTTGCTGCGTGGTGTGGCGCGCGCGTCGGAGCCCCCGGAGCAAAACGGGAGCCCCGAGAAGGGGCCCGAGCGGCCTTGCAAGGAGCGCCGCTTGATCATAGCCGCGCTGACGGCGCCGTCGCCAATGGAGAGGAACCGGAACGATTGCATCGACCTCTCCTCGAAATCGGAGCGCTGCCTCCGCCATGAGCCTTGCGAGGGTGGGCCCGAGATCAGTCCGCCCGGCGTACTTGAAGCGGCCGATGGCATCCGCCACGGGGCCTCCGTAAACGAATACTGCGCCTCGACCCGAGGCTCTTTCGCAAAGCGGCCCACAGGAGCTACAAAAGCCGGCCGGCAGGTCGAGCGGCTGATCACAACCGGGGCATCTCAAAGGCGCGACGAGACCGAGCGCGCCGCGAAACAACGCGTTCATGCGTGCTCATCGGACGCCGGTGAAGCACGTTGTGCGTCAGTGATCGTAGGGCTCACCGCGAAGGATGCTGAAAGCACGATAGAGTTGTTCGGCCAGCATCAAGCGGGCGAGGCGATGGGGTAGCGTCATCGCCGAAAGCGACAAACGCAGATCGGCCTCTCGGGAAACCTCGGCCGGCAGGCCATAGGCCCCTCCCAGCAAAAAGACCACGGTTTGGACCGATTCGTTTTCGGCGCGGCCCAGCCACGCGGCGAAATCGCGGCTACTCTGCGGCCTGCCTTCCACCTCGAGCGCCACCACGCGAGAACGGTCCGGTATGGTTCGCCTCAGGCGTTCGATCACTTCGTCGGGCGGTCCGTCCTTGATCTCGACTTCTTGGAGCTTGGCATATCGAGCAATGCGTTCGTAGTACTCGCTCAACAGGGACCGTAGGTCGCGGTCCTTTGCTTTGCCGACGGCAACGATCTTGATGCGCACGACCCGCGACGTTTAGGGAAAAACGAAACCCTCGTCAGTCTCTGCACCTTCGAACTCGACGCGCTCCGCATCCAACCACAGGCCTTCGAGGTCGTAGTAGCCGCGCGTGTCTTGATGAAAGATGTGCACGACGACATCACCAAAATCGAGAAGCACCCAATTGGCTTGTGGAAGACCTTCCACTCCGGCACATTTTGCGCCGTACTTGCGCCGCAAATCTTCCTCGATGCCTCGCGCGATGGCTGCAACCTGACGATCACTGCGGCCGCTCATGACGACGACGTAGTCGGTGTAGTCGACCTTGCCTCGTACGTCGATGATCTCGATTCTCCTCGCTTTTTTATCGAGCGCTGCCTCGGCGATCCGGATCGCCAGCTCGCGGCTGGCTCGTGGATCGGATTTCGAAGGGGAGCTCGGATTGTTCTTCAGTCGTGCGCCTGGTGCTTGTTTCGGCAACTAGCTTCCTCCTTTACTGCCGGACTTGGCCCTCACCTTGCCCGACCCATTTGAGCGTACAGAGCTCAGCCAAACCCATTGGGCCATATGCGTGAAGTTTCGTCGTCGAAATTCCAATCTCCGCACCGAGACCGAGAGCGAACCCGTCGTTGAACCGGGTGGACGCGTTGACCAGAACCAGGCTGGCGTCGACCTCGCGCATCCACCGGTCGGCGTTGGCGCCGTCTCGCGTGACGATAGCCTCGGTATGGTTGGATCCGTGTTTGGCGACGTGCGCGATCGCTCCGTCGATACCGTCTACGACTGCGACGTTGAGGATTAGGTCCAGGTACTCGGTATCCCAGTCTTCAGCCGCGGCGCGCTTGACGTCGTTCAAATATTGGGCGGCGCGTTCGTCCGCTCGAATCTCCACGCCCTCTTCCTTCATGGCAGCGCCCAGTTTCGGAAGGAAGGTGGGAGCGATGCTCTCGTCGACGAGCAAGGTTTCCATGGCGTTACAGACGCCAGGGCGCTGCACCTTGGCGTTCATGGCGATCCGAAGGGCCATCTCCGGATCGGCGCTGCGGTCGACGAAGACGTGACAGACACCTTTATAGTGCTGGATGACAGGAACCTTCGCGTGCTCGGCTACGAACCGAATCAATCCTTCTCCGCCTCTGGGGATGACCATGTCGACGATACCATCAAGACCGATCATCACCAAAGTTGCTTTTCGGTCGGTGGTAGGCAGAAGTGTGACAGCCTCGGGTGGCAGGCCCTCCTCGCGCAGCGCCTGATCGAAGATCCGTGCAATGGCGGTGTTGCTGTGAAACGCTTCTTTGCCGCCCCGCAGGAGCACCGCGTTGCCACTTTTCAGGCACAGCGAAGCGGCGTCGGCGGTCACGTTGGGACGCGACTCGTAAATGATGCCGATGAGCCCCAGAGGTGCGCGCATTTTGCCGATGTGGAGCCCGTTCTCGAGCACCCGCTCCTCGACGACGGTCCCCACCGGGTCGGGCAGATCGGCCACCTGGTCGATGCCGTCGGCCACCCCATCGAGGCGCTTTCGATCGAGCTCGAGCCGATCGAGCATCGCTTTCGAGAGACCCATGTCCCTGGCTGCTTCGAGGTCCTTTTGATTGGCCTCGAGGACGCGAGCGCCCGCCTCTCCTCGAAGGGCCGATGCCGCTCGGCGCAACACCGCGTTCTTGCGTTGGGTGCTAGCCACGGCAAGCACGCGGGAGGCGGCTTTGGCCTTCTTGGCCAACCCGGTGACGAGCTCGGTCAAGTCTTCGCTCATGGGGCGTTACGGTAGCATCTTTCGCCGAAGGCGGGAGGCTCCACGCTCAGCTGCGTTTCTTGGTCAAGACGATGTCGTCTCGGTGGACGATTTCGTCTCCGGCGTGGCTGCCGATCCGTTCGACGATCTGCTTGCTTTGACCGCCAGCGAGCAGCCTCACTTCTTCGGCGCTGTACCGCGCAAGACCGCGTGCGAGCTCGGTGCCGTCTTCGGCCACGATGGACACTGCATCGCCGACGTGGAAAGAGCCCGTCACCGAGACGACGCCCGCGGGGAGCAAGCTCGAATTTCTTCTCATGAGCGCCCGACGTGCACCCGCATCGACCACGATGCGGCCGCGAGGCTTGAGCGTGTAGGCGATCCAGTGCTTGCGGCTCGGCAACGGCGAACCATGGGGTAGCAGCAGCGTTCCCACGTCCCGCCCCTGGAAAAGCGCATCGAGAAAG
>JASFKY010000075.1:0-13594 GCA_050118395.1 Myxococcales bacterium
CGTACCTCGTATCCTCGATGCTGGCGTGATCGAAGGCGTGCCGTATCTGGCTTTTCAAGAGGTCCGCGGGATGCTGCTTTCGTCGTTGCTTCGGGAACGCTCGCTCAGCTCGCTTTCCATGCTGGGTCTTGCCGATGACGTGCTCGAGGCGTTGCAAGCGAGTCACGAGCAGGGCCTGGCTCACGGCGATCTCACCCCACAAAACGTGGTCGTTTCCCGAGATCGGGACGGGCAACTCCGGGCGAAGGTGATCGGAACGGGCACTCTGCCGCTGCTCCGAGACAATCCGGATGCCAGCGCGCACGCGGCCCACACTGGGTCAGGCGCCCATGCCGTTGCCTACATGGCACCGGAGCTGTTCGGCGGAGGTAAGATCACAGCCTCCGCTGACTTGTACGCCGTGGGTGCCCTACTTCATCACATGGTGATCGGCTCGCCTCCCGTGGGATGGGAAACCCGCGAAGGCTTCGACGACATACCCGGGCTTCCCGACGTGATCCGACGCGCCATGGCCAAACGTCCCTCGGAGCGCTATCGGGATGCTGCTTCCATGCGCGCGGCCCTCGAGTGGCTCGACGTCGAGTCGGCCAAGCGAAACCCGCGCACCCAAGACATCGCTCCGTGGATGGAGACCTCCCACGTCGGCTCGATTCCGGTGCCCGTTCTCGCCTCGAGCCACCCTCCGGCGCACGTAAGCAGTCGTCATCCCGCAGGTAAAGTCCTCAGCACGTCGGGGGCAAGACCGATTCCGGTGCGTCCGAAGACCGTCGAGAGGGGTGACACGGACGGGAAGCGCCATGGGTTGCGGATGCTGCTTCTCTTGATCCTCTTGGGCGGGCTCGTCGTTTCCGGATACTGGTTCCAGGCTCGGAGAAGCCCCAACGAGTGGATGGCTCCAAGAGGCCTCGCTCCAGGGGCGTCGGATGCCCCTTAGCTCACTGGATGCGAGCGCGACCGATGAAGCCTTGATGGAGGCCTACGTCCACGGAGACGACCAGGCTTTTCGGCTGCTCTTCGAGCGCTATGCTCCGATTCTGCTGCGTCTCACCCGGCGCCATCTGCGAGACGAGGAGCTCGCCCGGGAAATCGTGCAACAGACGTTCTTTCGTCTCCACGGTGCGCGCCACGACTTCCGGCAGGGCTCGAAGCTGCGCCCGTGGATCATGACGATCGCCATGAACTTGGTCCGAGAGCACTGGCGCCGAGCGAAGCGCCGCAAAATCACCGAGCTCGAGGTGGAAACCCAGGCGGCCCCGGAGGCAGAGCACATGCCCATGGAGCTTCGCCAGCGCTCGCAATTGCTCTACACGGCGCTCGACGAGCTCCCCTCCAGCCAGCGAGAGGTGGTCGAGCTGCACTGGTTTCAGGAGCGCCCCTACTCGGAGATTGCCCAAATTGTGGGCAGTTCCGAAGGCGCAGTGCGTGTTCGGGCCCATCGAGCCTACGCGAGATTGAAACAATTACTGGTCTCGGAAATACATGGTGATGAATGACTGACCGTCATGAAAGACCCGATGCGGCTTTGAAGCGCTTGCGGGAGCTCGACGGCTCTCAGGGTGGTGAAGACCCCGAGCTGATCGAAGGCATGTTCTGCAGCGTCAAACGGCAGTGCGACCGCAGCGACCATACGTTCTCCGGGTTCCTTCGAAGCCGTTCGACTACGGTTCGCAGGCTGATTGTGTTCAGCGTCTTTGCCGGGCTCGCCATCGTCGGGTGGTATGCATTCCCTCTGATCGAGGAGCAGCGGCGTAGCACTGCGTGGATTCTCAGCCTCGCCGGGTTTGCCATGCTCATGGTCTTGGCCATGTACGCGGTCACCCGGCCGGTCCATCTGCCGGCTTTGCCGAGATGGCAAGTGTGGCTGCTGATCGGCGCCGCAGTCGCTGCCACCCTGCTGGCCGCGTTCTGGCCGCTCCCCGCAGGACAGGCAGGTCCCCGTGCGCACGGTGTCGGGATGATGGCAGGCGTCTGCATGGGAGTCGGCTTACTACTCGGCATACCCGTCTATGCCTTGCTGCGCCTGGTCGATCGCGGTAACGCCTTCGGCAGCCTCATTGCGGCGGCGGCCGCGGGGGTCGCTGCAAACTTCGTTCTCAAAGCGCATTGCTCGGTTCCGGGGACGGCGCACGAGCTTTTTGGACACGCATCGGTGGCCGTTTTGTTCGTCGTGGGCTTGGGACTGGTTCACCGCTTGATTCCCTCGCAAAAACCGCGCTAGGAACGCTGCGCACGAAAGCACAAAACGGGGTATGCTTCCGGCCCCGAGGAGGTTCCGTGATCGAAGAGCTGCGGCGCGACTTCAAAGAACGAGGCATCAAAAAGGTCAAAGTGGGCGGTTTCGACGTCGACGGAGTGCTCCGCGGCAAGTACATCAGCCTCGAGAAGTTTTGGTCCGCGCTCGAGAAGGGATTCGGCTTCTGCGATGTCATCTTCGGATGGGACATCTCCGATCAACTTTACGACAACGCGGAAGTGACCGGTTGGCGGACAGGCTATCCAGACGCCCTGGCGCGCATCGATCCGGCCACCTTTCGAGTGCTGCCCGATGCGCCCGACACCGCGAACTTCTTGGTCGATTTTTATACGCAAGACGGCCAAGCCCATCCGGCCTGCCCGCGCAATCTGCTCAAGACCGTCCGTGATCGTGCCGCCGCCGCGGGATTCAAAGCTCGATTTTCCGCCGAGTTCGAGTTTTGGTTTTTTCAGGAAACACCGCAGTCCCTGCACGAGAAAGGCTTCCGGGACCTCGAGCCGCTGAGCCCGGGCATGTTCGGGTACTCCTGGTTGCGTGAGGGTCAGTGCCAACCCCTGGTCGACGACATTTTGGAAACTTGCGCCGAGTACGACCTCGACATCGAGGGGATCCACACCGAGACAGGACCGGGTGTGTGGGAAGCAGCGCTCAAGTATGACGACGTCCTGGAAGCGGCGGACCAGGCCGCCCTGTTCAAGACGGCACTCAAGCAGATTTGCACCCGACACGACTTGTCGGTCACGTTCATGGCCAAGTGGAGCTCGGATCTACCCGGTTCGAGCGGCCACCTTCACCAGAGCCTCTGGGACGCAGCCGGAAAGATCAATCTCTTCGCCACGGCGGGGCGTGACCGCCTCAGCGAGACGGGGATGCACTACCTGGGCGGCATGTTGTCGCTTGCGCCTGAGCTCACCGCTTTCTATTCGCCGTTCGTCAATAGCTACAAACGGTACGTGCCGGGCGTTTGGGCCCCGTTGAACGCATCTTGGGGCATCGAGAACCGCACCTGTGCGGCCCGGGTCATTCTGGGGCCCACCGATCACGCCGCTCGAGTGGAGTTTCGCCAGACGGCCGCGGACATCAATCCCTACGTGGCGATGGCCGTGTGCCTGGGATCGGGTCTGCATGGAATTACCAATCGCATCGATCCACCGCCGATGACCGAGGGAGACGCCACGCGACACGACGATCCCGCCTTCGCCCTGCCACTGACGCTCGAAGCGGCCGTCGAGCGACTTCGTAACAGCAAGCTGGCTGGCGAAGTTCTCACCGAGGGTTTCGTGGATCACTTCCTTCGCACCCGCGAATGGGAATGCCGAGAGTACCGAAAGACCGTGAGCGAATGGGAGCTGCGCCGGTACTTCGAGGCTGTATAGGAGCTGCTGATGTTGAAGCGTTTCCTTTCGGAACGACCCCTGCGCTTGCCCCACCTCAAGCCTTACGTGCCGAGGCCCAGCGATCCCTCGATCTTCTGGTTCAACAGCGAGCGTGAAGACATCGTATCCGACGTCGTCAATCGGATTTGCACCGCTCACGAGGACGACCGCACGCGGCTCGAAATGGCCCTCAACGACGCAGCCTTCCACGAGATCCGCCGACTCGAAAAGCAGCGCGACGAGGAGGCGCGCGATCGCCTGGGTTACTGGCGGAGCATGATTCGCCGAATCGGGAAGATGGACGAGACGGAGCAAAAACGCGTTCTGCACAGCATCGTCACCGACATGACGCGCGATGTCGCAGGCAACTTCGACCCGAGAGTTTACCGATTCGCCCGGCGAGCCATTCCGCGGCTGATCGCCGGCGTCATGGAGCCGAGACGCTTGACGCGGGATCTTTTTTCTCCTTCGCCTGAAGTGCTCGGAAGGGTCTTGAAAGTCCAAGGGAACGTGGATGCCCTGCGCCGTCTGCAGTCGGAGGGCTGCCTGGTCTTCGTACCCACCCACTCCTCGAACCTCGACTCGATCGTGCTCGCGCAAGCCCTGGAGATTTCAGGTTTGCCGCCCGTCATCTACGGGGCGGGAAAAAATCTGTTCACCAATCCGATCATCAGCTTCTTCATGCACAACCTCGGCGCCTACCGCGTGGATCGCAGGATTCGGGTGAGCTTATATAAGGACATACTGAAGCTCTATTCACAGGTGATGATCGAGCGCGGGTATCATTCGCTCTTCTTTCCGGGAGGCACCCGCAGCCGATCTGGGATGATCGAAAATCACCTCAAGCTCGGGTTGCTCGGTTCGGCGGTGGAAGCGTTTACCACGAATCGCGTGCGGCACGTCAACCGGCCCGTATGGTTCGTCCCCACCACGATCAACTACGCCTTGGTCCTCGAGGCGGAAACGCTGATCAAAGACTGGCTCACCGAAGAAGGCCAGGCCCGGTACATCATCGAAGACGACGAGTTCTCCCAGATCGATCGATGGATCGCCTTCTTCCGGAAGGTCGTCGGAATGAGGGGCGCCTGTATCATCCGCTTCGGGGATCCAATCGATCCATTTGGCAATCGCATCGATCCGAACGGCCAATCGCTGACTCCTACGGGGAGGACCATCGATCCAGGCGGCTATGTGGAGAACCGAGGCGTCCCCGTCATCGATTGGGTCCGTGACTCCGCCTATACTCGCGAGCTCGGCGAGGTGCTGGCAAAACGCTATGAGGAGGACACCGTTCTGATGAGCACGCAGGTCGTCGCCCATGTGTTGTATCGAGACTTCGTCCGATCGACGCCGGGCATGGATCTATTCACGCGGATGCGTCTACGCGGTGAAATTGGTTTCGATTGCGAGCCGCTTTGCCGTGAGCTCGGTGAAACACGCGACCGAATTCTCGAGCTCGAATCCCATGGCCGAACCCGGACGAGCGAAGTCGTGAAAGAGGATACGCCTGAGCAGATGATCGAGCGCGCGCTTGCATTCTGGAATGGCTATCACACCTCCACCGCTGCCTCGCTCGAGGGAGCTCGCGTAATCATCCACGATCCGTCTCTGTTGCTCTATTACCAGAATCGCCTGGTTCCATACGCGGAGGAAATCGCCACGCCCGAGCAGATGCCGGCTGCTTGCGAGATCCAGAACCTGGGGCTTCGTCGATGACCCTCCGCATTGCCGTCATAGGCGCGGGAGGATTTGGCCGCGCATTGGCACGAGCATCGTCGCGCCACGGCCATCGAGTGCTCCTTTGGAGCCGGCAGCACCGAGAGATGCCTTCGCCCATTCGCTCCTCCACCGATCTTGCCGAAGCTCGGGACTCGGAGTTGATCTTCCTTGCCGTACCGGCGCGCCACGCGGTGACCGTCTCGGAGCAGCTGGGCGAAATCGTGGACGGACGCCATCTGATGGTCCACGTGAGCCGTGGGCTCGTGGGCTCCGATCTGCAGACCGTCACGGAAGTGATTCGCCAGAAGACCGTGTGTCGCCGGATCGGCGTCCTCGCCGGCCCGCTCGTGGCAGAGGCCCTGGGGGAGGGTAGGCCGAGCGGGGCAATCCTCGGGACGGAATTTCCGGAGATCACCTCCATGGTGCGTGACGCGCTCGGTGGCTCCGCCCTTCGCGTCTACCACACGACCGATGTCGTCGGCGTGGAGCTCGCAAGCGCCACGGTGGGGTTTCTGACGGTGGTCTTGGGTTACGCGCAGGAGGCGGGCGCGGAGCCCGGTACGTTGGCGGTGCTGGCAACACGCGGCATGGTCGAGATCGCGCGCATCGGGCGAACCCTCGGCGCCGAGGAGTCGACATTCATGGGTCTCGCTGGCTTAGGAGATCTCATCGCAGCAGTCGCCGGCGATCAACGACCCGAGTACCGCCTGGGTCGCGCCGTGGCGCAAGGCGCCGATTTGAGCATGGCGGTCAGGGAGCTCGGAGCCTATGTCGAAGGGATCGAGGTGGCGAGACACATGATCGAGCATGCGCGACGTCTGGGGCTCCAGACACCGATCTCGTCCACGTTCATGGCCGTCGTGGAAGGTGGCATGAGCTCTGAAGATGCTATTCAAGCTCTGATGGAAAGACGGGTAGGAAAGGAATGACCGACGTTCAAAACTTCGTCCTGTGGAGCTTTCCCACGCGCGTCGTTTTGGGTGAGGGGGCTGCGGCGCAGTGCGCGACCGAAGCACACCAGCTCGGCGCCAAGCGAGTCCTGCTGATCTCCGATCGTGGCGTGGAGCGTGCCGGTTTGCTCGACCCGATCCGAAGCGCTCTCGATGCCGCGGGATTGGCTCATCAATCGGTGCTTGACGTGTCCTCGAACCCGCTCGAGTCGGAGGTGATGGCGGCGGCCCGCGCCTTCCAGGAGTTTGGAGCCGACCTCGTGTTGGGCGTGGGCGGTGGCAGCGTGATGGACGTTGCCAAGCTGGTGCGGCTAGCAGCCACGCATTCGGCGCCCCTGGCTCAATACGACGACGCAGTCGGTGGCAGCGCCAAGATCGAGGGCCCCCTACCCCCCATGATCGCCATCCCGACGACGGCGGGAACGGGTAGCGAGGTCGGACGCAGCGGGGTAGTCACCATCGAGGCCACCAACCGCAAGACCGTCATCTTTTCGCCCTTGCTGCTTCCGGAGGTGGCGATTTTGGACCCGGTGATGACCAGGACCATGCCTCCCTTCATCACGGCAGCCACCGGGATGGACGCGCTCACCCATTGCATCGAGGCGTATTGCGCGATCGGCGATCATCCGATGGCCGATGCAATCGCGCTCGGAGGCGTTCGGCTTTGTCACAAATCGCTCAAGGCCGCGACGGAAAATGGCGACGATCTCAAAGCGCGCGGCGACATGCTCAAGGCCGCGATGATGGGCGCGGTGGCCTTCCAGAAGGGCCTGGGAGCATGTCATTCACTGGCCCATCCTCTTTCGGCGGAGCTCAAGCTCCACCACGGGCTTGCCAATGCTCTGTGTCTGCCCGCGGTCCTGGATTTCAATCGGGTTGCCGTACCCGACCGGATCGCCGAGATCGCGCGCCATCTGGGCGTTCGCGGGGACGATGAGAGCACGCTCTCGTTCGAATGCGCTGGGGCGGTGCGAGCGCTCCGCAAGTCCATCGGACTTCCGTCCAATCTGCGTTCCCAAGGGGTCAAGGACGAAGACCTGCCGCGCCTCGCTGCGCTTGCCTTCGCGGACTCGTGTCACGAGCTCAATCCGCGCAAATGTAGCGAGGACGACATGCTCGCCCTCTACAAGGCCAGCATGGACGATGGCTAAGCGCAGGAAGGGCAAGCTCGAGTCGCTCTCCAAGCTCTTGAAGGGCGTCTACCCTGCACCCGATCAGCTAGAGGCGGCAAAAGTCTTTTCGTGGTGGAGCCGATCGGTGCCCCCCCGTATCGTCAAGCACGCCCGGCCAGTGCGACTGTCACGCGGCGTGCTCATCGTCCATGTGAGCTCTTCGGTGTGGGCCAACGAGCTGCACTATTTGAGCGAGGACCTGTTGGCGCGGATTCAAAAGGCGGCTCCGACGAGCGGGATCCGCCGGATTCGCTTCCAAGTCGGCCCACTGCCGGATATTCCTGCGCGCGCCCGTCCCGATGCTCCTCCACCCGAGCCGGTGCGGCTGGCCTCGCTGCCCGAAGAGCTCGGCAGGGCGCTCAGCCGAGTGCACGACGACGATCTCAGAAAAGCAATCACCGAGGCCGCCACGACGAGCCTAGCGAGGATGAGGGGAAAGAGCGGCAACTGACGGTCGGAGCCCCCGGGGCTTGGTCGCTGGCGCTAGCTCCTCCGCTGGCGCTGACTCTGGCGCTGTCGCTGACTCTGCCGCTGCCTTGGGCTCTGACGCCGACCTGATCGCTGACTCTTGCTCTGACTCTGGCTCTGACTCTCTCACTGGCGCCCAGCGTCAGCGTGGTTGCCTTGCGGCTCGGATCATGGCGTCGAGGACCGCCGGACCTTCCGCCGAATCGAGTTGCTCGCACACGTCGTTTGGTAGGGGAAGCGTTCTCAGCTCCACGGTGGCTTCCGCGAGCAAAGCGAGGCTGACCTCCAGCTCCGCGGCAATGCGACTGAGCAGCGCAAGACCGGGATCGCCGACATCGCCGCTTTCCAGACGGGCGATCGTGCGCCTGGATACTCCGACGCGCTCGGCGAGCTCGAGCTGACCGACGCGGCCGCGAAGCTCTCGCAGCAAGGGCAAGTTGGCAGAAATGACATCGATGACGGTCATCTCGAGACAATATCGCCCACGATGGGGTGTCACAAGAGCCCTACTGGCGCGCGAGCCCGGTCACCAAGTCCGAGACCAAGCCCCGAACCGCCGTCACCGCCGCGTCCGGGCTCTTGGCATCTTCGATGGCGCGCACCACCGCGCTGCCTACCACGACCCCGTCGACATGCGGCGCGACGGCGGCCACGTCACCCCGGGTCTTGACCCCGAAGCCGAGCGCAACCGGCTTGCCCAACTCTCGTTGCAACTCGCCGGCACGCGCGGCTGCGCTCTTCAAATCGGGCGCCTCAGAACCCGTCACGCCTGTCATCGAAACGTAGTAAACGAAGGAAGTGGCGATCTCTCCGGCTTTCGCAATCCGTTCCGGATTGCTGGTCGGCGCGATGAGCGGGACGAAGTCCAGGCCCTTTTCGATTGCAGGGAGACGCAGACCTTCGCTTTCTTCCGGCGGAAGATCCACCACGAGAAAGCCGTCCGCGCCGCACTGCGCGGCATCCTGTGCCAGCTTCTGTTCGCCATAACCGAGCACGGGGTTGTAGTAGCCGAACAACAGGATGGGCGCGTCGGTACGTGTTCGAATCGCGCGCACGGTCTCGAGCACCTTGCGCAAGGTCGTCCCGCCCGCGAGAGCGCGCTCGGCAGCGCGCTGAATCGCCGGCCCATCCGCGGTGGGATCACTGAACGGCACCCCCAACTCGATCACGTCCGCACCCGCGTCGGCAGCGGCCACCACCAGCTCCTCGGTGGTCTCCAAATCCGGGTCCCCGGCGCACAGGTAAATCACCAGCGCCGCACGGTCTTCGGAACGTGCTTTGGCAAAAGCGTCAGCGATCCGGCCCACTTCGTGCCGCCTTTTCCCCTAGCTTCTGCAAAACGGTCTCCAAGTCCTTGTCGCCCCGCCCCGAGAGCGAAACCAAGATGTCGGCATCGCTGCCGAGCTCTCGGGCAAGCGCCGGAAGATACGCGAATGCGTGGCTCGTCTCCAGCGCCGGGATGATGCCCTCGGTACGGCAAAGTTGCAGGAAGGCATCGAGGGCTTGATCGTCCGTGACTGCCACGTATCGTGCACGGCCCGTATCCTTCAGCCACGCGTGCTCAGGCCCGACGCCCGGATAGTCTAGGCCCGCGCTGATGGAATGCGCCTCGAGGATTTGACCGTCGGAAGTCTGCAGCACGTAGCTCTTGGCTCCATGCAACACACCCACCCCGCCAGCGCTCAGCGGAGCGGCATGACGGCCGGTTTCGATCCCCTCGCCTGCAGCCTCGACACCGATGAGCCGGACCGCCGGATCGTCCATGAATCCAGCGAAGATCCCGATTGCATTCGAGCCCCCGCCAACGCAGGCCACCACGGCATCGGGCAACCTACCGGCTTGCTCGAGCATTTGGGCCCTCGCTTCGCGTCCGATGATGGACTGAAAGTCCCGGACGATCATCGGATACGGATGCGGCCCAGCCACGGAGCCGACGCAATAATGGGTGGTTCGAACGTTGGTCACCCAATCCCGAAGCGCCTCGTTCATGGCGTCCTTCAGGGTAGCCGACCCCGCCGAAACGGAGTGGACCCGAGCGCCGAGCAGCTCCATCCGTCGAACATTTGGTGCTTGCCGGCGAACGTCTTCGGCGCCCATGTAGACCTCGCATGGTAGCCCCATGAGCGCACATGCAGTGGCGGTGGCAACGCCATGCTGGCCGGCCCCGGTTTCGGCGATGATGCGACTCTTGCCCATCCGTTTCGCCAGCAAAACCTGCCCAATGGTGTTGTTCACCTTGTGGGCGCCCGTGTGGCACAGGTCTTCTCGCTTCAACCAAATGCGGACGCCGATTTTCTCGCTGAGCCGAGCAGCGAAATAGGTGGGCGTCTCCCGACCCACGTATTGGTGAAGGAGAGAATCGAGCTCGGCCTGAAACGCCGGGTCGGCCTTCGATTCCCCATACGCGCGGGTGAGCTCGTCGAGCGCCGGCATGAGGGTTTCGGCGACGTAGCGACCGCCGTAGGGGCCATAACGCCCGGAAGCAGGTTCGGGGGCTTGCATGAGGCGCGGAACGTAGCGCATAGGAGAGCTACGTGCATGCATAGGACCGAGCCGACCAGGACAGACCCATTGACTCTCGATCGCGAGGCCTACGAGCGCATGTTGGAACGCATTTCCTTCTTAAGGCCGTGGTTTCAACCCACCATCGAAGGGACCCAAAACATTCCGAGGGAACGGGGAGCGCTCATCGTGACCAATCATGGCCACTTCGGGCTCGACCTTCCCATCCTGCTTTCCCTCATTCTCGATCAGACCGGGCGCCCGGTTCGTTCACTCGGGGATCGCATCGTCTTCGCCACGCCGATCGCACGAGAGTTGGCCCGTGAGCTCGGGTCGATTGAAGGCGAGCCAGAAGCCGCGGTGGAGCTTCTCGAGGACGACCAACTGGTGTTGGTGTATCCGGGTGGCGCTCGGGAGGCACTTGGCGATCCCCAGGACGCCTATCGCTTGCAGTGGCAACAGAGCCGCGGATTCATTCGCACGGCCTTGCGCGCCCAGAAGCCGATCATCCCCGTGGCCAGCCTCGGGAACGAGGAGCTCTACGTTCAGGTCGTCTCGCAGGAGCGAGTGCGGCGAAGCGGGCTGGGACGCGTGATCGCAAAGTTTTTCGGCGAAAAATACGTGACGCCTCTGTACCTCGGGATCGGCCTCCTGCCCTTCCCCACCGAGCTCCACTACATCATTGGCGAGCCCATCCAGCTGCCCCATGGTCCCGAAGCGGCGAACGATGAGGAGATCGTCGCCACGCTGCATCGGCAGGTCACGGAAACCACGCAGTCATTGATCGACCGCGGCCTTGCCGCGCGAAAACAGGCACGGGCGGCCCAGAACGCTGTCTCTGACGCCGACTCTGGCTCTGACTCTAGCGTCGGGGGGCCCGAGGCCCCAAGGTCGCCGCTCGAGGGTTCGACGACCCACGGCGCTGACGCTGACTCTGATGTGTTATAGTCTCCCGCGGTGCGATACCCCGAGACTCGGCTCTATCGGCGCACGTTCACCCAACTCGGTATTCTGACGGGTGCCAGCATCGTCGTCTTGCCTGCATGCGGCAAGGCTCCGAGCACGACGAGCGCCCAAGCCTCGCTGACCCGTGACGAGCGCGAGTTGATGGAACGCTTCGCAGAAGTCTATCTGCCCACCGAGGGCACCTCCCTCAAGCCCCGCTCGGAGGTTCCGGTGGTTGACCACATCGAGCACGCATTCGGGCTCATGGACCAGCCGACGCTCGAGCAGGTACGCATCGGGCTCAAGCTATTCGATTACGGCTCGGTTTTGATCGGGCTTCACTTCGCCCGATTCGTGGCTCTGTCGCCCGATCAGCGGCTCGACTACATCCGGCGGTGGGAAAACGGAATCGCCATGCAGCGAGGAATCGTCGGCGTGTTGAAAAAGTTGATCTGCCTGGGCTATTGGCAGGACATCGAAGCCGGCCGCGCGATTGGATACCAAGGTCCCGTCTCCGAGGCCGCGGGGACTCCCAGTCTCGGAAATGCACCGATGCCTTCGATTGACAGCTGAGGAACGGATGCCAGACGAACCGATCGCCGATGTCCCGACCATCCCCGTCTTGAAGGTGACGCAACCCAAGGACCTTCCCGATTCAGGAGCTCAGCTGAGCGCCGACGTCGTGATCATCGGCTCGGGGGCGGCGGGAGCCGTCACCGCTTACGAAATGTCTCGTTCGGGCGCAAAGGTCGTCGTGCTCGAGGCCGGGCCCTACATCCCTTCGAGCGAGTTTCGGGAGCACGCACCGACCGCGCTCGAAACCTTGTATCAGGATCATGGAAACCAGGTGAACACCACGGGAGACCTGGCGGTTCTGCAAGGCAAGTGCATCGGCGGATCGACCGTCGTCAACGCGGCCGTCTGTTTTCGCGCGCCAGACCAAGTGCTCCGTAGCTGGACCGAAGAGCATGGCTTGGACAATCTTTCGTCGGAGGTCCTCGCACCCTACTTCGAGCGAGTGGAGCGAAATCTATCCATCCATCCGAACGGCCCGCACGAAGTCAACCGCAACGGAAGGCTCTTGATCGAGGGGGCGCAGAAGATCGGGATCCCCGCGGGCCCCACCCCGCGCAACGTCAAAAGTTGCGCACTCAGCGGACATTGCATCTCCGGGTGCAAAACCGACCGGAAGCAGTCCATGCTGGTCACCTATCTTCCATGGGCCAGCCAGCTCGGTGCGACGATCCTGAGCGGCACACGAGCAGAAAGCTTCGAAATCGACAAGCGTCGGGTCACCGCCGTGCGGGCGGTAGCCACCGATGAGACGGGCATGGCAAAGCCAGTTCGCGTAGAAGCAGGGCTCGTCGTCGTCGCCGCCGGTGCGGTGCAGACGCCACTCTTGTTTCAGAGAAACAAAGTCGGCAACAGCAGCGGCCAGGTCGGCCTGAACTTCGCCTGTCACCCGTCGCTCGCCGTCTTTGGAGAGCACGAAGATGACGTCAATGCTTGGGTGGGCGCCACGATCAGCGCCCATGCCGGTGACATCGAGAATCCACTCAAGGGTGGGTATCTTTTGGAAGCCGGCATGGTGGGACCGGTCGTCACGAGCACGTGGGTCGACGGAGGAATCGGGCGTGACTTCGTGGAGTTCATGCAGCAAAGCAAGAAGTATCAGGCTGCGGTCACGCTGATCCACGACCACAACGTGGGTCGAGTATATCTCGATGGAGACCGCAAGCAGATCGAGTACGACATCGACGACCGCGACTTCGAATCGGTGCGGGAGGCACTGCGTGGCGCCGCGCGAATGTATTTCGCCGCCGGTGCGCGCAGGGTTTATCTACCCACCACGCGCAGGACGACCATCGAGCGCGCATCCGACGTCGACTCGGTGATCAACGGCCTGCGAAATGGAAAGCACATGTACCGCCTGACCTCGTACCATCCGCAGGGAACGATGCGCATGGGCGCAGACCCGGCAAGGAGCGTGGTCGGGTCCGAGGGTCGGTGCCACGACCTCGACAACGTCTACGTGCCCGATGCCAGCATCTTCCCATCCTCGCTTTTGGTGAATCCTCAACTCACCGTCTATGGGATGGCCAGCTATATCTCGGATCGGATTCTGGCGCGCGCCTGACCCTTGCGGCCTGGGCCGTGCTCACTGTGCCGATCGAATACGTGCAAAGCACCAAAAGCCGTCGTCCGCCT
>JASFKY010000076.1:0-13206 GCA_050118395.1 Myxococcales bacterium
GACCGGAAAGCACGCGCCACGCCATCAATAGATGGGTGAAAAGAAGCGCAGCGCCCGAGAGCGTCCAAAGCACCAACAACCAGAGCTCCACACCCCGGTTCTAGCCGATTGTTCGCCTCGTCCCAATGGGGCGCCGTGCGTGAATCGGGTCCGTAGTCTGCTACCGTGAGATTTTGGAGGTAGCTCGATTGTCCGCCAGAACCATTCGTATCGGCTTCGTGGGCTGCGGCGTCGTCGGCAAGGGCGCCCTGGACATCCTCGATGCGCACTCGGCCACGATCCGCAAGCGCCTGGGGGCCACCCTCGCGGTCGAGAAAATCGCCGTGCGCGACCCGAAAAAGGCCCGCGCCGACGTTCCCAAAGAGCTCTTGACGGACGACCCCATGGAGGTCGCCCGTAACCCGAAGATCGACATCGTCGTCGAGGTCATGGGCGGCATCGAGCCGGCAGAACGGGTGGTGCGGGAGGCGCTGGAGCAAGGGAAGCACGTGGTCACCGCCAATAAGGCCTTGCTCGCCGAAAAAGGGGACGCGCTTTTCGACCTCGCTCGGCAGAAGGGCCTCGATCTGTATTTCGAAGCCGCGGTAGCGGGAGGGATTCCCATCATTCGGGCCATCGAGCAGTCGTTGGCCTCCGACGAGATCTTGTCGATCCGCGGAATCATCAACGGAACCAGCAATTACATTCTGACCGAGATGGCCGAGCGAGGCATCGACTTCGAGGTGGCACTGACCGAGGCCCAACAGGCTGGATACGCCGAAGCCGATCCTACACTGGACATCAACGGGGGGGATGCGGCCCACAAGCTCGCAATCCTCGCGACCTTGGCCTTCGGTGTTCGGGTCCACCCCGCCCACATTGCAACCGAGGGCATCGACGTCGTTGACGCGCACGACATTCGGTATGCCAAGAGCTTCGGCTATGCCGTTCGGCCCATGGCTATCGCGTCGCGAACGGTCGACCGCGTCCTCGATCTGCGCGTGCATCCGGCACTGGTGCCGTTGGACAATCCACTAGCCCACATCACCGGCGCGCTCAATGCCGTGTCGGTACGTGGTGAGCGAGTGGGGACTTGCTTGCTGTCGGGTCCAGGTGCAGGTGCCGGCCCGACTGCAACGAGTGTCGTGAGCGACGTCATCGATGTGGCCCGCAACATGTTGAAGCATGCCTCGGGTCGCGTGCCGAGCTTCATTCACGACGAAAACGCGGAACCCATCGTACAGGACCCCGATGCCCTGCGGGCCCGTTACTATTTGCGTTTTACGGTGCGCGACGAGCCGGGGGTTCTTTCCGAGATCACCGGCAAGCTGAGCAACTTCGGCGTATCCATCGAAAAGATGTTCCAGAACGTCGCCGAGGGAGACGCGGGTGCCGCAACCGTGGTCATCCTGACCCACGAGGCCCAGCAGGGCTCGGTACGCAAAGCACTGAGCGAGCTCGACCCCCTCCCCCTGACGCTCGCGCCGGCAAGGCTAGTACGGATTCTGGGGTAGCGATCGGGGCCAGGGTCAGTCTCGGACCTCGGATCAGGAATCGCGCTCCGCGCACCCAGCAGCCAGAGTCCGCATCGGCCGACGCTGGCTCTGGAGCTGTCGCTGGGTGCCGGGGGGCTCGGTCCGTGGATCGAGGATCGGGATCCGAGGCCCGAGAGTTCGACTGACTGACTCCTCCGCCGTCGTATGAAGGGGCTGGGAAAGCGCGCGACATGGGCTGGAGGGGGCGTGCGAAGTGACAATCGGCATGGCTGCAATCACCTCCGATTGGCGCGCCGCCCGAGGAGCGGCTTGCGTGGCTCAAGCTCTCAAGTGAACCGAGCCACCCATGCAAGCCGCTCCGTCCCCCGTAAGTCCGTGTCGCGCCTTTTTTGAGCCCCGGTCTTGATCGCCGGCGCCGGCTCTAACGCCCATCTAGTAGCTGCCTAGGCCTCGACCAGTTGCACGACGGGCTCCGGCTCGGCACCGCAGCTTGGGGGGCGCATGAGGTCCGTCTGCTCGCGCCTCACGCGAACGGAGCGCTCCTCGCCACCGACGCGGAATCGGACTCCCCAAGTGGCTTCGCCTTCGAGCGAAGTGCCGAGCCATTGCACGTCAGCCAAATCCACGAGGCCCAATCGCTTCCGCAGAATGATTTCCGAAGCTTGCGTCGGCTTGTCGTAACCACAGCGGCCACGCAAAAGATCCAGATCGCCGAGCTTGCCGTTCGCGTGGGCCGCCACGAGGTCCGGCGCATTCTCGGCCCGGACGCGACCGTACATGAACCCGTCCGGAAGAGACAGGACGCACGCAGCAAATCGGTGCCCTCCCAGATGACTCGTCTGCCAGACCTCTGCGCCGCAGGCTTGTATGGCCCTGAAGACCGCCCCGCCGTGCGATGCACAGCAGCGATCACGTCGCCCATGGACGCAAACCAGCCAAAAGGGCTCGGCGGCCTGCGCAGGCAGAGCGGCTACGTCCACATCCAGCAAGTCATCGTAGCGATCGAGCTCGAGCATGACGGCCTCGGACCGGTTGCCCGCGGACGAGACCACCATGAGCCTCCGCCGCTTGCCGGCGCGGCCCGGTCGCCGAATCAGCTGCAACCGCGACCGCGGTGCCTGCAGCCATTGCGCGAGCCGAGACCGTACGGCTTCGGACAGGGCTTCGGTGTCGAGCGCCTCGGGCGCCCATGGATCGGTTACCTCGAGCAAGATCCAGCGGTCCACTGAATCGGTAGCCGTTCCCGCGAGGGGCTCCGCCGCCTCCAAGGATGCCACCGAGCACTCGAGCGAGCTCGACACTACTTGACTGCCGTCGGAAGAGGCCGCGCCATTTCATCGGCCGCGTGACTGATGGTGTGTTGCCTACGGGTGGCGATCTCCGAGCGCCAAGCCTCGTACTTGGCCTGCATCCTGGCTAATTCGTCTTCAGCTCGCGCAAGGTGGCGCCGGAGACGTTCGCATTCTTCGTTGGTGGTCGCCGCGTCGAGTGTGGCCTCGACGGAGTCTCGTACCAGCTTCATCCGCGCCACCGCGTCAGTGTAATTCTCACGCCTCGCGAAATGTCGAGCCTGGACGGTCCAGACGGCCCAGCGGTCTTCTTGCTTGGTCAGGTCCATCGTCGCCGCAATTTACGGAGTTTGGTCCGGCGGTCCAGTCGAGCCTCGACGATGGTAGAGCCACCAACTCTCGAAGTGGGCCACACGCTCGATGGACGGGTCGGACGCGAAAAGCTCGTCCGGCGAGCGGGCCCGGCGCACCAGAAACCAATCGAAGAACGCTCCGTGCCGGTCGAGCTGGAATTGTTGGGGACTCCACTCCCAGCGCAGGGGGGTTGCCGGAGGCACGACCGCGCCGGGATCGGTCGGATCTCGGTACCTGAACGGATAGGTGCCCATCGAAGCGATGTGAAAGCTGAGCCAGCCGCCTCGCTCGGCCTGGACGTACGCGGGCAGATGAACGTAAGGGCTCATGCGTGCCCGAGGGCCCTGATGGTCGTAGACGAGATAGAGCAATTTCGGGGCTTTGGGCAGCTCACCGATGATCTCCCGAAAATGGACCGTAGTCTCGGAGAACTCTCGATGCGCATCGGCGACGACCTCGGCGAGCGGCGCGATCCCGACCGCGGTCCAAACCACGAACCCGAGGTGGGCCCAGGTCCTTCGAGGAAGATTGGGCAGGAGCGCGGGCACGAGATAGACCGCCGCGGTGATCTCGCGAGGAAAAACGAACCACCAGACCCCCATCTCCATGGGCAGGGTCAGATACAAAGCGACGAACAGCAGAATCGACGACCCAACGACGAAGTGCGCCGGCACGACCCAACCACCCCTGGGCCACGAACGCAATCGCGCTACGGCGAAGGCGCCGAGTATCGCGGCGGTCAGCACGAACAACAGTCCGGTTCGCCGAAAGAGGATGGTGTCTTCGCCGTCCACGAAGATGTCCGACAGATAGCTCGGCGCTTCGACGAGCCGGTTCCACCGAGGCGGCCAGACGAAGTGCACGCCCGGAGCGAGCAGATCCGGACGCGACACCCACCATGCAACGAAGAGCCCCACACCGACGAGAAGCGGGATGACCAAACCGCGAATTGAATCGACACTGCGTGACATGACCACGCCGGCCATCACCATGACGGCGAGCGTGATCGGAAACCGAAACACGTGAGTGAAGAACAGAAGCAGCAGCACGGCGACGAGCACGGACTGCGTCTTGGCGCTCGGCCGATCGAGCACGCGAAGGGTCAATCCGAGCGCTGCAGCAAACAGCCCGAGCGCCGCCATGAAACCCACGAAACCCCAGTGGGTGAGCACGCCCCATACCGGAAGCAAACCCCAGAGCCCGAGCAAGGGTGACTTGCGAAGCCCCCAACACAGAACCATCAGGCCTATCGGTAGAAGCGACAACAACAGGGCAGTGGCGAGCTTGGTCGCGGCAACGGGCGGCAGAACCAGCATGAAGAGGGCCGACAACGCGAACGGCGTCACGTAAGGCACCGCGAAGAGCTGGAATACGAACTGTTCTTCGAAATGCCAGGACGGATCGTCGTAGTGGCGGAAGACGGACGAGGCGGCCGTTTGAAACGGAAAATCCGTCATCATCGGATAGGTGGCACCCCAAAGCGGCGCCCCTACGACGTATGTGATCGTGGCCGCGGCACCGAGCCATGCAAGCCACAGAAGCGGCTGTGGACCCTTCAAACGAGCGGTCGGCGCGGTCGGCCCCCCGAGCATCGCCCGACGGTACCACGAAGAGGCAATCAGCCCTTGAGAGCTTCCGCCCCGCCGATGATTTCCATCAATTCCTTCGTGATGGCGGCCTGGCGGGCCCGGTTGTACTGGAGCGTCAATCGGTCGATCATGTCGCTCGCGTTATTGGTCGCAGCGTCCATGGCAGTCATGCGCGCCCCGTGCTCGGAAGCAACCGACTCCAAGAGAGCTCGATAGATTTCGACCTCGACGTACATGGGAAGCAAGTTGTCGAGGAGGGCTTGCTGATTGGGCTCGTAGATGAAGTCGCCAAGCTGGTCCTCAGCGAGCACCATCGGCTTGATGGGCAAGAACGGCTCGATGACCACCTGCTGGCTGATGGCGCTCTTGAACTCGTTGTAGACCAGATAGCACGCATCCAGATGAAGGGACGTGTAGTCCTCGACGATATAGCGACCGATTTCGCCGGCCTTGTCCACGCTCAGATCCTCGAAGACGCCGAGGAAGTCGTGACGAATGTTCGCGTTGCGACGCTTGAAGTAATCTCGGCCCTTCCGCCCGATGATCCCGAAACAAACGTCGCTTCCTTCGGCCTCGAGCTCTTTCCAATACCGAAACGCCGCTTTGCAGATGTTGGAGTTGAAAGCACCGGCAAGGCCGCGGTCACTGGTGAGGACCACCAACATGACGCTCTTGGGCTCGCGGCGCGCCAGCAGAGGATGCACTTCCTCGTCGCCGCCCACGCGGGCAGCCACCCCACTGAGCACCTCGTAGGTCTTGATCGCGTACGGGCGGAGGCGCTCGATGTTTTGTTGAGCCTTACGCAAGCGAGCGCCCGCCACCAGCTTCATGGCGCGCGTGATCTTCTGCGTGCTCTTGACGCTTGCGATCCGCTTTCGAATGTCCTTGAGGGCAGCCATCCGCGCTCAGCTCTCCGGAGTGGGCTCGAAGACTTCGGCGAACGCAGTGAGCGCTTCGTCCATCTGGCTCTCCAGGGTGTCGTCGATCTTTCCCTTCGAAACGATGTCCTTGAGGATCGAGGGTCGCTCCGCCCTGAGCCAACTGATGAGCTCTTGCTGATAGCGGCCGATCGAGTCGGTGGGAAGCGGATCGAGGAATCCGTGCGTCCCCGCAAAGATGGCCACCACCTGCTCCTCCACGGGCCAGGGTGTGAACTGCCCCTGCTTGAGGACTTCGACGAGACGCTCGCCGCGCGATAGCTGCTGCCGGGTGGCAGCATCCAGGTCCGACGCGAACTGCGCGAAAGCCGCCATTTCCCTGAACTGAGCAAGCTCGAGCCGCAGCGTCCCGGCGACCTGCTTCATCGCCTTGATCTGCGCGTTGCCACCGACTCGAGACACCGAAATGCCGACATTGATGGCGGGACGAACACCGGAGTTGAAGAGATCGGACTCGAGGAAGATCTGACCATCCGTAATCGAGATCACGTTGGTGGGAATGTACGCCGAGACGTCTCCGGCCTGCGTTTCGATGATCGGCAACGCCGTGAGTGAGCCGCCCGAATCGGGCAGCTTCTTCGCAACGAAGCCAGTCCCTTTTTCCTTGGCCGCGGCCTCGGCCTCGTCACGCGCATGGGGACCGCTGAAGACTTGGTTACCCAAGCGGCTCGGGTCCTGCTGCTCTTTGACCACCACCCACTCCTCGGCCATCTTGGCGGCACGCTCGAGAAGGCGGCTGTGAACGTAGAACACGTCGCCGGGGTACGCCTCACGACCAGGCGGACGGCGAAGAAGCAGCGAGAGCTGCCGGTACGCCACGGCTTGCTTCGAGAGGTCGTCGTAAATGCAAAGGGCATGCTGACCATTGTCTCGAAAGTACTCTCCCATCGTCACGCCGGTGTAAGGCGCGATGAACTGAAGGGGTGCGGGCTCGGAGGCGCCTGCGATGACGACTGAGGTGTACTCCATGGCGCCAAACTGGGTCAGCTTGTCCACCACCTGGGCGACCGTGGACTGCTTTTGACCGATGGCGACGTAGACGCAGAACACGCCTTTGCCCCGCTGATTGATGATCGTGTCGAGCGCAACGGCCGTCTTGCCCGTCTGACGATCGCCGATGATGAGCTCGCGCTGGCCGCGGCCAATGGGAATCATCGAGTCGATTGCCTTGAGCCCGGTCTGAAGGGGCTCGCTGACCGGCTGGCGGGCGACGATGCCCGGTGCCTTGAGCTCGACCCGGCGGGTCAGCTTGCTTTCGATGGGGCCCTTGCCGTCGACCGGCTGTCCGAGCGCATTCACCACCCGGCCGACCAGAGCGGGGCCGACGGGCACCTCCACGATGCGGCCCGTGCGCTTGACGGTGTCACCCTCGTTGATGCCGACGTCCGATCCAAAGAGCGCGCACCCGACATTGTCTTCTTCCAGGTTGAGAACCATCCCGTAGACGCCGCCAGGGAACTCGAGAAGCTCGCCCGCCATCGCACCTTCCAGGCCGTAAATGCGAGCGATGCCGTCGCCGATCGTCAGGACGGTGCCGGTCTCGACGACGTCGACGGACTTCTCGTACGACGCGATCTGCTGCTTGATGATGTTGGAAATCTCTTCAGCGCGAAGTTGCATGTAACAAGGCTCCTGATTCGATGCAGTTACGGCGATTCGCCGTTCGCAAGCAAGGTCTCTCTAAGCTCGCTCAGCTGGTTGCTCAGGCTTCCGTCGAATATCTGGTCGCCTATGCGTGTCACCACGCCTCCGATGAGCGAAGGGTCTTCGTTCTTGACGAGCACGACCTCTCGATCGGTCATGCGCTGGAGCTTTTCGGTGAGTTCAGCGTAATACGCATCGCTCATCGGCCTGGCGCTGGTCACCTGCACGCGGATGCGCCCCGTTTCCGCCTCGGCAAGCTCGCCCACCGCCTTGAACACCTGATCGATATGGCCGAGTCGTCCTTTGTCCGTGAGCAGATGGACCGTGTTACGCACGATTTGTACGGTTTGCAGACGCTCCATGAGCGCGTCCAGTACCGAGTTGAGCGCAGGGCGTGGAATCACCGGAGACTGTAGGAGCTCTCGTAGCTCCGCGCTCTCTTGCCACGCGTCGGATAGCGCGCCCACGTCGCGCAGAACCGCGTCGAGCTCACCGCGCTCGCGTGCGAGGTCGAGCAATGCCTTGGCGTAACGTCGTCCGAAAGAGCTCATGATGACCGTTTCTCCTCGATCAGGTCATCGAGGCGGCTCAGATATGCCTCGGCCACGCGATCCTGGTCGGCCTGGGTCGTTGTTTTCGCGAGAAGCTCCTGCGCGGCCTCAACCGCGGCATTGGCGGCCTCCTGCGTAAGGTCCTTGCGCAACTGCTTGACCTGTTGCTCGATGAAGAAGTGCGTGTCTTTGCGTATCCGCGCTGCTTTTTCCTCGGCTTGCGACACGATTCGGTCGCGCTCGGCCTCACCGGCCTTGACCATCTCCGCGCGAATTTGGACCATTTCTTGGTCGAGTCTTTCGAGGCGGGATGCGGTTTCGCGATGACGCTGTTCGGCCTCTGCGCGGAGCCTCTGGGCTTCGGCGAGCTCCTGTTCCACGTCGGCACGTCGCGCGGCGAGGGCGGGATTGATCTTCGATCGAACGACCCATACGAATAGCCCCACCAGGACCACGAAATTGAACACGGTACCCCGGAACTCGCGGCTCTCGAGCAAATTGCTGAAGGATAGCTCGTGGCCTTGCGCCGCCGCATGCGTATCCTGGCCCGATTCTTCCTCTGCGATCTCGTGCGCCAACGAGGTGTCCACGGCCGTCTCGGCGGACACCGCAAAGGGCGCCGAAGCACATAGCGCGACGAGCAAGATGCCGGCCCAGCGCATCACTGGACCTCCCGGTTCAGGACTTTGGAAGCGATCTGCTTGGCCAGAGCGGGAATGGTTTCCTCGAGCTCGGAGCGCAGCTTGGTTCGCTCTCGTTGGAGCTGGGCCTCGGCCTCGGCGAGCTGCCGGTCGGTTTCCTCTCGAACCCGATCGAGCACGGTCCGTTCGAGACGCTTGCCCTCGGCACGCAGCCGATCCCGCTCTTCGCCGGCTTGAAGCCGGAGCCGGCGCATCTCTTCTTCGAATTCTTCCCCTTCGGCGGCCGCTTCATCTTGGAGGCGCTGCGCTTCGAGCTTGGCGCCCTCGATGGCGGCCTCGCGTGCTTCGAAGAGCGCCACCATTGGACGGAAGATCAGGGGGCGAAATACAAAGAAGGCGATCGCAAAAAGGCCGAGCTGGACCCAGATCGTCCCGTCCAGATCGATGATGGAGCCCTCGGACAATAGGGCTGTGAAGAGCAAATGCATCGCAGCGGTATTCCCGGTCGGCCCGGACGACCTCCGAACGGCGCTTGGGGCCGAATCGCAGCCACGGCAAGGAGAGATCCCTGGCGGCGCGCGTTCCTAGCATGGGCCCGTACCCAGTCAAGGTCGGTCCGGACCTCCCCAAACAGGGACTCGCAGGACGTGCCGAGCCACTCCCCAACCAGGCCTCGTCGGTTCAACTCCTGTTCGGCTGGTCCTTGTACCCATCCGGCGAGGTGTCCTCGGCCGAGCGCGCCGTCGCCGCCCGATCATCGAGGTCCACCACCTGTCCCATCACGCACGAGCCGTCGAACACGACGCCTTTGTCCATGTAGAGGGCCTGGGTCCGGATGTCTCCACGAATCCGGGCCGGGGCATGAAGCTCCACGAGGTCCACGGCATGGATGTCGCCTTCGACTGTCCCGCCTTTCACGATCAACGTGCCGACGCGCACGATGCCCCGAATCGTCGCTTGCTCGCCCACCACCAGCACCCCGTCGCTTTGCACCTCTCCTTCGAAGTCGCCGTCGATCCGCACGCGGCCCTCGAAAAAGAGCTTTCCCTCGTACCGGGTTTCAGCGCCCAGAAGCGCATGGATTACTGCTTCCTCGCGCTGCATTGCATCGCGGAGCGTAGGAAGGGTCTCGCTCGGGGTCAATTGTCGACTACAGAGGGCTTGTCCGGGCCGGGCCTGACCCTAGCTCTGCCTTGCGGTCGGCGTTGACCACTCTCGGGCACCGTGCTAGGTCGCGCTCGCTTTGAGGCGGGCTTTGCCGCCGGCCAATCCACTTTCGACAACTGCGGAAAGAACATGGCAGAGCTTCAAAACGGGCACGTAAATCAGGTCATTGGTCCAGTGGTGGACGTCACCTTCCCCCAAGGAAGCCTCCCCCCCATCCTCACGGCGCTCGAAGTCAGCAACCCCGGCATCAGTGAAAAGCAATGGAACCTGACGCTCGAGGTCGCTCAGCATTTGGGCGAAAATACGGTCCGAACCGTGGCGATGGACTCGACCGATGGTTTGGTCCGGGGCATGGAGGTCCGAAGCACGGAATCGCCCATCACCATGCCCGTGGGCAAGGAGTGCCTTGGGCGCATTTTGAACGTCGTCGGTGAGCCCGTAGACGAACTGGGACCGGTGAACGCGTCCAAGTTCTCCCCGATTCACAAGCCCCCACCCAGCTTCGTCGATCAGAGCACCGAGGTCGAGATCTTCGAAACCGGCATCAAGGTCATCGATCTTCTGGCGCCCTATCGAAAGGGCGGAAAGATCGGCTTGTTTGGTGGAGCCGGGGTCGGCAAGACGGTGCTCATCATGGAGCTCATCAACAATGTGGCCAAGGCGCATGGCGGCGTGTCGTGCTTCGCCGGGGTCGGTGAGCGGACCCGTGAAGGCAACGACCTTCTGCTGGAGATGAGCGAGTCGAAGCTCGAGTCGGGCGAGTCGGTGCTCAGCAAGACGGCCCTCATCTACGGCCAGATGAACGAGCCGCCCGGCGCTCGTGCCCGGGTTGCGCTCAGCGCACTGACGGTGGCCGAATACTTCCGTGACGACGAGGGACAAGACGTTCTTCTCTTCATCGACAACATTTTCCGTTTCACCCAAGCGGGCTCGGAGGTCTCCGCGCTTCTGGGACGCATTCCCTCCGCAGTCGGTTATCAGCCGACGCTGGCCACCGAGATGGGCGCGCTGCAGGAACGGATCACCTCGACGAACAAGGGCTCCATCACCTCGGTGCAGGCGATTTACGTTCCAGCGGACGATTTGACCGACCCGGCGCCCGCCACGACGTTTGCCCACTTGGATGCCACGACCGTGTTGTCCCGCTCGATCGCCGAGCTCGGGATTTACCCGGCGGTGGATCCGCTGGACTCGAGCTCGACCATGCTCGATCCGGGCATCATCGGAGAGCGGCATTACCAGATTGCCCGCGGAGTCTTGGAAACCCTGCAGCGGTACAAGGATCTGCAGGACATCATCGCGATCCTCGGCATGGACGAGCTCAGCGAAGACGACCGCCTGGTCGTCGACCGGGCTCGAAAAGTCCAGCGGTTTCTGTCGCAGCCGTTCTTCGTGGCCGAGCAGTTCACCGGCCTCAAGGGCGCGTACGTGCCTCTCGAGGAGAGCGTCGACGCCTTCGAGGAGATCTTGGACGGAAAGCTCGACCACATCCCGGAGCAAGACTTCTACCTCAAGGGAAACATCGACCAGGTGAAAGAGGCCTACGCCAAGCGTTCCAAGGTCTGAGAGGGGCTGAACGATGGCGAGCTCCCAGTACCTGCAACTCGACGTCGTCACGCCGGCGGGGTCCGTACTGTCGGCGAAGGTCGATTCGGTGCAGGCGCCGAGCGTGCAAGGGGAGTTTGGTGTGCTCCCAAACCACCTACCGCTGCTGGCTGCTTTGAAATGCGGGTTGCTCTTTTGGGAGGTCGAAGGCAAGCGACACGTCGCCGCAGTCGGTCCGGGCTTCGTGGAGGGAGGACCCGACAAGGTTCTTTTGCTCACCGATCTGTTTGCCTTGCCCGAGACGATCAAGCCCGAGACCGTTCGCACGGAGCTCGCTCGAGCCGAAGAAGCCCTCAAGGGTTTCGGCGAGCTTTACGAGGGACCGGAGTACAACGAGTTGCAGCGCGACGTCGATTGGGCGCAAGCGCGACTCGAAGCATACGCCGCCTCGCGCGCCGTTTGACCGACTGAGAGACCGACTCAGACTTCGGTCGCACCAGATGCAGCGGCTCTCCAGCATTCGAGCGCGGCGCGCGCGGCCCCCCGCTCCGCCTCGAGCTTGGAGCGACCGCTTCCCGTGGCGACCAGCTCTCCATGGAGCTCCAGAGCGACCTTGAACTGTCGGGCGTGATCCGGCCCCTCGGTTTCCACCAGGCGATAGCTGGGCGTCCCCCCGAGATGCGCTTGCGCCCATTCCTGGGCGAGGGACTTTGCGTCTCTTCGGCCCGGTGCGCTGGTGTGCAGCCGCGGCTCGAAAATCCGTTGCGCTGCTTCGAACGCGGCCTCGATGCCTCCATCGGAGTAGATGGCACCGATGCATGCCTCGAGGGCACTCGACAAGAGTCGCGGCTTGCTGCGACCTCCCGATCTTTCCTCTCCCTTGCCCAGGCGCATCGCCTCGCCGACACCGATGGCCTCGGCCAATTCGGCAAGCCCTCGCTCGCTGACCAGATCCGCGCGGCGACGTGTCAGCTCTCCCTCGTCCGCGTCGGGAAATCGCGTGAACAACAGAGAGGTCACGACCAAGCCGACGACGGCGTCCCCGAGGAACTCCAGTCGCTCGTTGTCGCCGCAGCAGGCATCGGGGTGCTCGTTTTTGAACGAGCGGTGGGTGAGCGCCTCGAGTAGGAAGCCCCTGTCGACAAAGTCGTAGCCGAGCTCCCCGCATAGTCGAATGGAAGCATCATCGAGTGGCTCGTCCCGGTTGGACATCGAAGGGCAAGCTATCAGGTCGTTCATGCCGGATCCATGGGGATCGGACGCCATGCTATAGGCGCCGCGTGGAGTTCCCTCCCGACGAGCTCGAGACCCATCGCCTGGTTCTGCGGCGACCCACGCCACAGGACGCGGAGGCCGCCTTCGACGCATATGCGAGCGATCCCGCGATCACGCGTTATCTCACGTGGACGGCACACAGGAGCCCGGCGCAGACAGAGGAGTTCCTGCATCAAGTCATCGACGCTTGGGATCTACGCATGGGGCACCGCATGTGGCTCATCGAGCGCAAGGAAGACCGCGCCTTGCTCGGCGCCATCGGCACGTCGGTCCACTTTCATCGAGTCGAGGTGGGCTTCGCCTTGGGCAGGCGATTTTGGGGCCAGGGATACATGCCTGAGGCCCTCGCGCGGGTCCTTCGAGCGGCTTTCGAAGACCCGCGGATCCATCGGGTTCAGGCCCTTTGCGACGAGGAAAACACCCGTTCGGCGCGTGTGATGCAGAAGGTGGGGATGGTGTACGAGGGACGTCTTCGCCGCTACGGACACCATCCCAACCGGTCCGAGCTGCCCCGCGATTGCCTCATATACTCTTCGATTCGCGCCGATTGAACCACCGATCGAAGCCGCTACACTCGGCGGGCCAATGCGTTTGCTGACCACCGTGACCACACGCGCCGAGGCGCAAACGCTCGGTGATGCGCTCTACGCCGACGGCGTGGCCGCGACCGTCAAGGAAACTCGCGATGGCGACTTCGCGGTGTGGGTTCACGACGAAGAACAGATCGACCACGCCAAA
>JASFKY010000077.1:0-13147 GCA_050118395.1 Myxococcales bacterium
ATCGTTCGTCGGCGCCATCATCGGCGCGATGGTCCTCGCCCTCGGCTTCGACGCCGTATCCAATGGGAACAGCGTCGGACCGGTCATCTTGCCTTTGGTGATCGCCGCAGGCGGGATCCTTTGCTCCATGGTCGGAACCTTGTTCGTCCGCACCAAGGAAGGCGGCAACCCGCAACATGCGCTCGACACGGGAGCTTTTGGCGCGGCAGGCGTCATGGCGGTGGCCACGTTTGGAATCGCCTATCTCCTATGGCCCGCAGGCGGAGCCACGACTCCTCAGGGTGAAGCGGTGACCTGGATGAACGTCGGTTGGGCCACGGTTGCCGGTCTGGCCGCCGGCGTCGCGGTGGGTCTCATCACCTCGTACTACACGTCGATGGCGAAGCCGCCGGTCGACAGCATCGCCGAGCAGAGCAAGACGGGCACAGCGACGAATATCATCGCGGGTTTGGGTGTGGGCATGCAGTCCACGGCCCTGCCGATCATCGTGATCGCCTTCGGTGTAGTCATCGCCGCGCAGGTTGCCGGCTTGTACGGAGTGGCGATTGCTGCGCTCGGCATGCTGTCCACCACCGGAATCCAGCTCGCCGTCGATGCCTACGGCCCAATCGCAGACAATGCAGGGGGCATCGCCGAGATGAGCCATCAGAATCCGGAGGTGCGCCAGCGAACCGACAAGCTGGACGCGGTCGGCAACACCACCGCGGCGATCGGCAAGGGCTTTGCCATCGGCTCGGCGGCCATGACGGCCCTGGCGCTTTTTGCGGCGTTTGCGCAGACGTCCGGCATCACCGGCATCGACATCTCCAAGCCGCTGGTGATGGCGGGCTTGTTTCTTGGCGGAATGCTTCCGTTCCTGTTCTCGTCGATGGCGATGAAAGCCGTTGGCATTGCGGCCATGGATATGATCTCGGAGGTGCGCCGACAGTTCCGCGAGATTCCCGGTCTGCTCGAAGGCAATGCGAAGCCCGATACGGCACGCTGTGTGAAGATCTCCACCGAAGCATCGATCAAGCGCATGCTCGCTCCTGGTGCGCTCGCCATTTTGACCCCGGTCTTGGTGGGCTTTCTCATGGGTGCCGAGCCCCTGGGTGGGCTGCTCGCAGGCGTGACTGTGACAGGTGTGTTGATGGCGCTGTTCATGGCCAATGCGGGCGGTGCTTGGGACAATGCCAAGAAGTCTTTCGAAGGCGGTGGTTACACGATGAAGGATGGCACGGTCCACCCCAAGGGTAGCGAGGCCCACAACGCAGCGGTCGTCGGCGATACCGTCGGCGATCCCTTCAAGGACACCGCTGGCCCCTCTCTCAACATCCTGGTGAAGTTGATGAGCATCGTCGCCCTCGTGCTGGCCCCGCTGCTCACCTGATCGCACGGGCGCTGCAAAGGCAGTGCAATAATTGGCCATCGGGACTAAGTTTGTCCGATGGGCGACCCTACCCAGACCGTGGCGTGGAAGGCGCTACAGGCGCACTACACCGACGTTCGGGACCTGGTGATGCGTGACCTCTTCGCTGAGGACCCTGAGCGCGCGCGGCGATTTTCGCTCGAGCTAGGCGACCTTCTGTTCGACTTTTCGAAGAATCGCATCACCGACCAGACCCTGTCCCTGCTGCTGGATCTCTGCGAGGAATGCGGTGTCCGCGACTGGGTTCAGCGGATGTTTGCCGGGGATGCCATCAACGAGACGGAGAACCGCCCGGCTTTGCACACGGCGCTTCGACAGCCCAGCGATTCGACGGTCGTCGTCGACGGGGTCGATGTCATGCCCGACGTGAGGCGCGTGCTCGCGCAAATGAGGGCCTTTTCTACGGCGGTGCGAGAGGGTCGGTGGGTCGGTTACACCGGCAGGGCCATCACGGACGTGGTCAACATCGGCATCGGAGGCTCGGACTTGGGACCGGTGATGGTGACGGAGGCGCTGCGTCCCTACTGGAGGGAAGGCCTCAGGGCGCATTTCGTGTCCAACGTGGACGGCACCCATCTGAGCGAGGCGCTGCGTCGAGTGCAACCTGAAACCACGCTCTTCATCGTGGCCTCCAAGACCTTCACCACGCTCGAGACGCTGACCAATGCCCGCTCCGCCCGTCAATGGCTGGTCGACCATTTGGGCGCCGAGCAGGCGGTAGAAAAGCACTTCGTGGCGCTGTCTACCAACCGGGACGCGGTGGTGGAGTTCGGCATCGACCCGGACCACATGTTCGAGTTTTGGGATTGGGTCGGGGGGCGATATTCGCTCTGGTCGGCGATCGGGCTTTCCATCGCCATCATGATCGGAATGGACCTCTTCGAAGAGCTGCTGTCAGGCGCCCACGAAGTGGACCAGCACTTTCGAACCGCTCCGCCGAGGGAGAACATTCCCATCATCATGGCGCTACTGGGAATCTGGTACCAGAACTTCTTCGGCGCTTCGTCGCACGCGATCCTTCCTTACGACCAATATCTGCATCGGTTTCCCGCCTATCTCCAACAAGCCGACATGGAGAGCAATGGCAAAGGCGCATCCCGCGATGGGTCCCTGATCACCGGGTACACCACCGGCCCCATCGTGTGGGGAGAGCCTGGGACCAACGGCCAACACGCGTTCTTTCAACTCCTGCATCAGGGCACGCACCTGGTCCCGTGCGATTTCATCATCGCGGCCCAGAGCCACAACCCCATTGGCGTCCATCAGCAGCTCTTGGTCGCCAACTGCATCGCGCAGGCCGAGGCATTGATGCGCGGAAAGACGGCCGAGGAGGCAAGGGCGGAGCTCGAGCGCGCAGGCACGTCTCAGGACCGCATGACCATGCTCGTTCCACACAAGACTTTCCTCGGCAATCGGCCGAGCAATACATTCATGCTGGAAAAACTGACGCCCGCGGCGCTGGGCCGTCTGATCGCGCTCTACGAGCACAAGATCTTCGTGCAGGGCGTGGTTTGGAACATCTACAGCTTCGATCAGTGGGGGGTGGAGCTCGGAAAGCAATTGGCCAAAGCGATCATTCCCGAGCTCGATCATACGGGCGGGAATCGAGAGCACGACGCGTCGACAATGCAGCTGATCGATTACTATCGAGACCACGGAGGGCGGCGACGGTGAGCACGCTGTGGGTAGACATCGGGGGTACGAGCATCAAGCTGCTCGTGATCGACGAGCAAGGCGAGCCCGTGTCGGATCGCAAGAGCCAGCCGACGCCATCCCCCGCCAATCCCGAGGCCGTGATCAAGTTGATTCACTACATGGCGGAGATCATGCCGCTGCACCAACGGATCTCCGTCGGCTTTCCTGGCATCGTGAGAAACGGCGTCGCGTACAACGCGCCGAATCTGGGCGACGACCGATGGCGTGGCGTACGGGTGGACGAGCGGCTTGCGGAAATCCTCGAGCGACCGGTGCGCGTGCTCAACGACGCCGACCTGCAAGGCCTGGGAGTCGTGCAGGGTGAGGGTGTGGAGATGGTCGTCACTTTGGGTACCGGCATGGGCACGGCGCTGTTCACCGGGGGTCGGCTGGTTCCCAATTTGGAGCTCGGCCATCATCCATTTCGAGATGGCAAGACTTACGAAGACCTCGTGCGCGACAGCGAGCTCAAACGCATCGGCCCAGCCGAATGGACGGCACGGGTCTTGGATGCGATCGGACAGATCGAGCCCATCTTCAACTACGACGTCCTCCACGTCGGGGGCGGAAACACGCGGCACCTCCAGGCTCCTCTGCCCGCCAACGCTCGGCTTTTTTCGCTCGAGGACACGGTGAGGGGAGCGCTCAAGTTGTGGCAAGACGCTTAGGCGCTTCCCACGAAGGGATTCAGGCGCCGCTCTTCGCCGATGGTGGTGTCCGGGCCATGGCCGCAGATCACCAATGTCTCGTCCGGTAGCGCAAAGAGCTTGCGCCGGATTGAATCCACGAGCTGCGAGGTGTCGCCACCCCACAAGTCCGTCCGGCCCACGCTGCGCGCAAACAAGGTGTCGCCTGCAATGACGACCGGCCTCTCTCCCGAGAGGGTCAAACAGATGCTACCGGGCGAATGCCCCGGCGTATGCACGACCGCGGCTTCGAGCGAACCCGCGCGCACGGTATCCCCATCGACGAGGAAACGGTCGATCTCCGCCACCTCCGGGGCGCGGAAGGGAGCTCGGAAGGTATCGAGCTGCATTTGCACGCCTTCGTAGAGGAACAAATCCGCTTCGTGGATCATCGTGGGAGCATCGGTGGCTGCTTGGACTTCCTTGGTGGCTCCGATGTGGTCGAAGTGGGTATGGGTATGAACGATTCCCTCGCACCGGAGCCCTAGGGTCTGAAGTCGGGCCAGGATTCGAGGGCCCTCGCCACCGGGATCCACGACGATCGCCGTGCCGCGTTCCTCGTCACCGAGGATGACGCAATTGCACCCGAGGGGCGCGACGGGGAAATGCTCGATGATCATGAGTGGCTCATAGCACCCGAGCTCCGCGCGCGCTGGCGCCATCAGACTGGGCGCTGTATCACGCCGCCGTGCGGCTCCTGTTCGTCTCTCACTCGTTTCCGCCGTCACGGGCGCCCATGCGCAACGTGGGAGGCATGCAGCGGGTGGCAACCGAGCTGCACGAGGCGTTGCAATCGCGTCACGGCCTCGAGCTTCACACGATCGCGCTGCGATCGAGTTGGAAGTGGATTCACGTCAAGTCGGCCCCGTTTCTTGTCTCTCTTGCTTCGCGCTTGGAGCGCGAGGCGGTCGCTCATGGTGCCGATGCCATCCTGTTCACGAGCATGACGACGGCGCTTCCGCTTCTGACGGCCGGTCGCGGCCTCAAGAGCCGGGGGATTCGGCTTGCCGCGATTGCGCATGGTCTCGACGTCACCGATCCGAATCCCGTGTACCAAGTCGGCATACGCCGCTTGTGCGGATTGCTGGATGCCGTGATGCCGGTCAGCCGAGCAACCGGCAACGAGCTCGTCGCTCGTGGTCTGCCGCCGGCCAGGGTCCACGTCGTGCCCAATGCCGTGGACCTCGATCGCTTCGACGGAGTCTTTGCCGATCGTGGGCGAGCGCCGAGACTGAAAATTGCGGGAGCGCCGGCGCTCGCCCACGACGCCTTCCTGATGGTTGCGGTGGGACGGCAAGTCCAGCGTAAAGGCTTCGCTTGGTTCATCGAGAACGTCATGCCGAGGTTACCTCCCCGCGCCATCCTTTGGTTGGCAGGGGACGGACCGGAGCGGGATGGGATCGAGGCATCCATCCGGAATGCGGATCTCGGGAAACGCGCGGTTCGTCTCGGGAGAATCGCAGAGGCGGAGCTCGTGGAGCTCTACCGAAGGGGCGATCTGTTCCTCATGCCGAACCTCATCGTGCCAGGGGACATGGAAGGCTTCGGCATCGTGATGCTCGAGGCCGGCGCATGCGGCTTGCCAACCGTGGCGGCCGATCTCGAGGGAATTCGCGATGTGGTTCAAGAGGGCGTCAACGGCTGGCTGGTGCCCTCCGGGGACGCCGAGGCCTTCGCGCAGCGCATCCGCTGGCTGCTCGAGGATCCGGAAGGCCTTCGCGCAGCCAGCCGGCGCACGATGGAATTCGTGACGTCGACGTTTCGCTGGGCAGATACCGCGGAGCGGTATTTGGAGGTGTTACGGGGTGAGGTCTGAGGGAGGCCCCGCGCGATTTGACACCCCTGTCTGTCGATGCTGATCTCCTCCAACCATGAAAGTTCGCAGTGACAGCTTCCGCGACGGTGACTATCTCTCCGCTCAATACGCATTTGGCAAGAGAAGCGCCGACGGAAAGATCGATCTTTCCGACAACGAAAACCCTCATCTGTCTTGGTCGGAGCTCCCCGAAGGGACCAAGTCGATCGCCATTACATGCGTCGACAGCGACGTTCCGACCAAGCCCGATGATGTGAACCAGGAAGGGCGTGTCGTTCCAGCCGATCTACCGCGAACCGAGTTCTGCCACTGGGTCGTTTTGGATCTCGACCCGAACGGAGAGGTGGCCGAGGGAGAGTTCAGCGAGGGCGTGACCGCCAAGGGCAAGGATGGGCCCGAAGGTCCACGAGGTACGCGCCAGGGCCTCAACGACTACACTGGATGGTTTGCGTCCGATCCCGAGATGGCAGGAGACTACTACGGTTACGACGGGCCATGTCCGCCGTTCAACGACAGCATCGTCCACCATTACCGGTTCACCGTGTATGCGCTCGATGTCGAACGGATCGCCCTCGACGGCAAGCTGACCTACGGTCAGGTACGCGACGCAATGGATGGGCATGTTCTCGACCAGGCGAGTCTCACCGCCAAGTACACCATCAATCCAGACGCCAAAGAGCTATAGCGGCCGAGCTCGATGGATCGCCGGGAAAAAGCCGCGCGCATCGGATCGATTCTCGACAGGCATTATCCCGAGCCTCCGATTCCTCTCGATCACCGCGATCCCTTCACCTTACTGGTGGCGGTCATGCTCAGCGCGCAAACCACCGACAAGAAGGTGAACGAGGTGACTCCCGCGCTGTTCGCCGAAGCCCCAGACCCGGAGTCGATGGCGGCTCTGCCCGTGCAGCGAATACTCGAGATCATCAGGACGGTCGGCCTCGCACCGACCAAGGCCAAAAACCTGAAGGCGATGGCGAGGAAGCTGCTGGACGAGCACGGCGGAAAGGTGCCAGCGGACATGGAGGCGCTCGAGGCGCTTCCCGGCGTGGGACACAAGACAGCATCGGTGATGATGTGCCAGGCTTTTGGATTGCCGGCTTTTCCGGTCGATACGCACATCCACCGGCTTGCCGCGCGCTGGGGGCTGTCCACCGGCAAGAACGTGGCCAAGACGGAAGCGGACCTCAAGAAGGTCTTCCCAGAGGACACGTGGATACGCCGCCATCTACAGATGATCTACTTCGGAAGGGAATTCTGCCCCGCGCGCGGCCACGACCTGAGCCAGTGCGAGATCTGCAGCTGGGCCGCCACCAAGAAGCGAATTGCCGAGGAATCCCGGCGGCGCTGAGCCCTAGCCCTGGTCGCGAGGCGGTGAGCAACCCATATTATCGCCGATGAGTGTCCGGTTCCGATTGTTTGGTATCCCAGTCCGCATTCACTTGTGGTTCTGGTTGATGGCCTTGTGGCTTTGGACGCTGAATAGCGAGCAGGGCTGGGCCGGGCTTTTGATCTGGGTGGCCGTCGTCTTTCAAGGCATCCTGATGCACGAGCTCGGGCATGCGTTGGTGGGCCGCGCGTTTGGCAGACAACCCCGGATCGAGCTCATCGCGTTGGGCGGCCTGACGTGGTGGGAGCAACGCGGTCCCATGAGCCCCTGGCGAAGCCTGGTGGTGAGCGCGGCCGGGCCCGTGATGGGCATCTTCATCGGCACATCGGCTCTACTGCTGATGGACGCGCTCCACATTCCGGCGGCCTCACTGGGCCGCTATGCGTTTCGCTCGCTCATTTTCGTCAATCTGGGATGGGGCCTTCTGAATCTCCTGCCCGTTCTCCCGCTCGACGGCGGCAACATCGTCGCCTCTCTCATGGAATTGGCGGTTCCCTCGCGTGGGCGCTTGCTCGCCTGCTACGTGTCTTTCGGCGTGATCGGGCTGCTCTTGGCCGTGACCGTCACGTTCGAGCAATATCCGGCCACGATCCTGCTTTTCCTGTTGGCGTTCAGCACGTATCAGGCCTTTCGAATCGAACGGCATCGATTGGCGCTGCCCACCCAGCAGACGGAGGCCGCATCACCACAGACCGCGCCGCAGCCAGCCGCGCCACCACAGAGCCTGGTCGAACAGGCCTTTCGCGCTCTCGAACGGGGTGACGGCCAAGGGTTGATCCGGGTGGCATCGCAGCTCGTCGGCCAGGCCCATTCGACCGAGGAGCAGGACGAGGCCTTTCATCTGTTGGCCTGGGGTCGTCTCATCAATGGCGAGCCCCTAGAAGCCCACCAAGCCCTGCAATCGCTTTCGGGGCAACGTGCGGCCGACCCCGCGCTCGAGGGTGCCGTGCTGGTGGAGCTAGGCCGGCCTGCCGACGCGGTGCCCCTTCTGGAAGAGGCATGCAAACGTGGCGGAGACTTCGCACGCTCGTATTATCAGCGGGCTCTTCGTGAAATTAGTTAGTGAATACGATCATTTGACAGAAATTATCCTCTTGCTTGTTTGCATCCATGCGAATAGGGGAATATATACTCGATCATGCCCATGGCCGAAGCCGAAGCGCCCCGATGGGAGCTCTACCGATTGCTCGGAGAGCCGCGGCGCCTGCGTCTGCTCGGGCTGACCTCGGAGGACGAGCTTTCCATCGGCGAGCTGGCCGAGCTGACCGGAGAAGCCCAGCCCAACGTCTCGAAGCACCTGAAGCTTCTCCGAAAGGCAGGTCTGGTCGGGGTGCGCCGGCAGGGCACCCGGGCCTTTGCCCGGTTGTCGGGTAGCGCTCAAACCGACCCGGTGCTTGCCGATGCGGTCCGGTCCGGCCGCGCGCTGTGCGCTCAGGATGGAAGCCTCGCGCGGGTCGCCGAGATCATTCGGGCGCGCGACGAAGATGCCCGCGCTTTTTTCGCTCAAACGCCCGGCCAAAACGCGGCGGCACCGGCGGGCGACTGGCCGGCTTACCTGACGGCCTTCCGCGCGCTTTTAGGCCATTGCGGTCTCGCCGTCGACATCGGTACCGGAGACGGCGCATTGGTGGAGCTGTTGGCGCCTCTCTTCGATCGAGTCGTGGCAGTCGATCGATCCGAGGCGCAGCTTCGAGCAGCCGAAGGTCGGCTCAGCGGCCGGGGCTACGAGCACGTCGAGCTGATTCGCTCCGAATACGACGATCCTGCGATCGCCGCGCGCGTGCACGACCTGGGCGGCGCCGACGCGGTCTTCGCCGTCCGACTGCTCCACCACGCGCCCAAGCCCCAACAGCTGGTGAAGTTGCTGGGCTCGCTCGCACGCCCCGGTGGCCAGGTCATCGTGATCGATTATCGTGCACACGAGGACGAGCGAATGCGCGAGCGCCAGGCCGATCTGTGGCTCGGATTCAGCCGCCAAGAGCTGATCGGGTTCGCGGAGCTTGCCGGGTTGCTCGATCCCCGAGTTTTTGTAATCCCCGCAGCGCGGTACGGGCAGGGACCCGATGCTCATCTACAGTGGCAGGTGCTCGCAGCGCGACGCGGAGACAAAGAGGAGACAACATCATCATGAGCCCAAATCCAGATCTGAAGCACAAAGTCGCCGATCTTTCGTTGGCGGACTGGGGTCGCAAGGAGATCGCCATTGCCGAGCACGAGATGCCAGGCTTGATGGCGCTCCGCAAAGAATACGGCCCCCAGAAGCCGCTTGCCGGCGCCCGCATTGCGGGATGCCTGCACATGACGATTCAGACCGCCGTGCTGATCGAGACGCTTCGCGAGCTCGGCGCAGAGGTGACTTGGACGAGCTGCAACATCTTTTCCACCCAAGACCACGCCGCCGCGGCCATTGCAGCCACCGGCGTGCCCGTCTTCGCTTGGAAAGGCGAGACGGAGGAGGAGTACGAGTGGTGCATCCACCAACAGATCCGAGCTTTCGAGGGCGGCCAGGGCCCAAACCTGCTGTTGGACGATGGCGGCGATCTGACGGCCATCGTGCACAAGCAATACCCCGATCTCTTCGCTGGGTCCGACCCGGTGATCGGGCTGTCGGAGGAGACCACCACAGGCGTACACCGCCTGTATGAAATGGAGCGGGAGGGAACGCTGAAGTGTCCCGCCATCAACGTCAACGACTCGGTGACCAAATCGAAGTTCGACAACCTCTACGGTTGCCGTGAGTCATTGGTCGACGGAATCAAGCGCGCCACCGATGTCATGATCGCCGGCAAGATCGTGGTCGTCGCCGGCTACGGTGACGTAGGCAAGGGCTGCGTGCAAGCCATGGCCCGCGCGGGCGCACGCGTGCTGATCACAGAAATCGATCCCATTTGTGCGCTTCAGGCCGCGATGGAAGGGTACCAGGTGGTCACCATGGAGGAGGCGGCCTCCATCGGCGACATCTTCGTGACCGCGACTGGATGCTGCGACGTGGTGACCGGGGATCACATGAAGCGCATGAAGAACGAAGCGATCCTGTGCAACATCGGTCATTTTGACTCCGAGATCCAGATGGCCTGGCTCACCGATCCAGCCAATGGGGTGACCGAGGAGCCGATCAAGCCGCAGGTCGACCACTTCATCTTTCCCGATGGCAAGCGGATCATCGTGCTTGCCCGCGGGCGTTTGGTGAACCTCGGTTGCGCTACCGGACACCCCAGCTTCGTGATGAGCAACTCCTTCAGCAATCAGGTCTTGGCTCAGCTTTCACTTTGGACCGAGCGCGATCGCTACGAGACGGGCAAGGTGTACGTGCTGTCGAAGGAGCTCGACGAGAAGGTCGCGCAGCTCCACCTCGGGCAGCTCGGCGTCAAGCTCACCACGCTGACACCCAAACAAGCCCAATATCTGGGCGTTCCGGTCGAGGGTCCGTTCAAGCCGAGCTACTATCGCTATTGAGCGCGCATGGTCTCGCTCGTGATCGAGACTTGGCGCTACTTCCAATCGCACGACGGGCGATTGCTATCGGGCGCGATCGCATTTTATGCGTCGCTGGCCATCGCCCCACTCGGCGTGGTTGCCCTGCTGATCACTTCGCTGGTGATGTCCGAAACCCAGGCTCGCGGCGAGCTGGTGAAGCAGCTCAGTGCCTTCCTCGGGCCCGATCTGGCCAAGTACGTCACCAACAACATCGTTCAGCTCGGAAGCGAAGCCGTTGCCAGCGTGGCCGTACCGGTCATCGGCATGCTGTTCATGCTGTACATCTCGGCGCGGCTTTTTTCGATGCTGCGCCGAGCTCTGAATCACATGTGGGGCATTCGGCCCAAGCTGCTGAGCACCGCCAGCCGTTCGGAGAGATTTCACCTGCTACGAAGGCGAATGCTCGCGTTTGCGATGGTGCTGATCTTCGGCAGCTCGTTGATCGCCCTGGTGCTGCTTCATTCGGCGGTTTCGGCGGCGGCCAACCTCTTTGGAAACAGTCATTACGCGTTGACGCTGGCCCAGTTCGGGAGCGCTTTTGGCGTGTTGTTGCCGTTGATTGCGCTGGTGTACCGGTGGCTTCCCGACGCCATGATCCGATGGGGGGACGTCTGGATCGGAGCGGCCGCCACCTGCGTTTTCGTGCTTTTCGGGTCCTTTCTGATCGGCATCTACATGGGATACGCGAGCCCGGCTTCGGTCTACGGTGCGGCCGGCTCGCTCATCGTGCTCCTCTTGTGGATCTACTACACGGCCCAGATCTTTTTGCTGGGCGCCGTGTTCACACGCGTTTGGGTTCGTCGACACGGACGCGCCATCGAGCCGCTTCCTTACGCCGAGGTCGTCGAAACACGAGGCTACTCGGCAAGCGAGTCGGCCAGCGAGATGTAGTGAGGCGCCAGCGAGGGAGCTCCCAGGGGGCTGACATCCATGTGCTTTGCAAGGAAATCGAACAACGCGCCCCACTGCGCGCGGGCCGCGGCACGCCACAAGAGCACGTTGAAGGCATGGATCTCGCCACGAAAGACGTGCAGCTCGCATTCGGTGCCGCGTCGCTGCAAAGCCCGATGAAGCCGAATCGTATCGGGAAGGAGCGGATCGGCAGTTCCCACGGTCGTGAAGAACGGCGGAAGCGGCAGGCTGCCTGCGACGGGTGGAGCTTCGAACAGCATCAGCGGGCTGGCGAGCGGGAACTGAGGCGCCCGCTTCTCTCGCCGGCCTAGATAAGAATATGCCGTTCCCCGGATTTCACCTTTGACCCATCCGGGCATACGCTGGCGCTTGTCGGGATCGCGCCAGAATCGACGAACGTCGTGGAGATCGAGGAGCCCGTACAAGGGAGCGGCGCAGGTCAAAGGGACCTGGCGCTCGTAGATGCTCCGAGCGAAGGGCTCGGGCCTCGGATGGGTCACGCAATAGGTGAGCGCGGAGGCCAGATTTGCGCCGGCGGACTCACCGATGATGGCTAGTCGGTGGACATCGGCTCCATATTCCGCGCCGTGGTCCACGATCCACTCCAATGCCGCCATGACGTCCTTGAGCGGTTTGGGATAGGTATGCACGGGGCCCAGGCGATAATTGACGTTGAAAACCTGGTAGCCCTGGGCGGCGAGCACGTAGGCCATCACTCGATGTGTGTCTTTGGACATCATCGAGAACGCGCCCCCGTGGATGTACATGATCGTCGGCAAGGGCCCCGAGGCATCCCGGCGCCGATAGATGTCGAGAAGGTGGAACCGCCTGCGTCTTTGGCGATAGGGGACGTCGTGCTCCACGTCGACCCCGCGCCAGCTTTGAATTACCCAGGGCAACACGCCGTAGCCGACGTGCGAAAGGTGGTGAGCGGCTCTGTCCACGCCGTTGCGCACCAACGGCATGAGGGAGTTACGGGCGCGCATTGGGCGCGACTATAAAAGAAGTTGCCCGCTAGGAAAAGAAGCCGAGCTTCTTGAGCGCACCCCCATAAATGAAGCGGATCATTCCATCGATTTCCGAGATGGATTCGGGGGTATGCGGATACCACACACGCTCTTTCTTCATGGACCAACGGTCGATGAGGATCGGCTGAGGATGAGTGTACGAACGGAGACCGCCAAGGCCGTTGACCTGGCCGACTCCACTGTCCTTCAAGCCCCCGAAAGGTGCCTCGGGTGCTCCATACGCCATCGACGCGTCGTTGATCACCACGGACCCGGTTTCGAGTCGCTTCGCGATCTGGATGCCTTTTTCTATGTTCTTCGTCCAGACACTGCCGCTCAACCCATAATGCGAGTCGTTGGCCAGAAGGATTGCCTCTTCTTCGTCCGCGACTCGCATCACCGACACGACCGGTCCGAACGTTTCTTCGCGCATCAGCTCCATCGTATGGTTGACGTTGCGTACGAAGGTGGGCTTGTAGAAAAGGCCACGGCTGGTGTCCGCCTCGCCACCCACCACGATTTCGGCACCTTTGGCCTTTGCGTCCTCGATGTGGCGCTCGATGATAGGCAACTGACGGTCCCAAAACACAGAACCCACGTCGACATCGTCTCCGAGCCCATACCGAAGGCCGCTGACGATGTTCTTCACCCGTTCTTCGAATTCGTCGGCCACGCTTTCGACGACGTAGATCCGTTCGACACCCATGCAAACGTGCCCCGTGTTGAGCATCGAGTTGAAGACCGCGCCACCTGCCG
>JASFKY010000078.1:0-13132 GCA_050118395.1 Myxococcales bacterium
AGGCTGCTGGAGATCTTTCCCGCCGAAACCGAGGCCCAAACGCCTGCGCGAGCGGCTCGCACCGCAGCCGCTCGCAAAGCGCAGGCCGAGGCCGCGACGGTTGGCGAAGTGGCAGCGGAGTCTGCCATTCGTAACATCATTTCGGACGAGCGAACGAACTCCCTCATCATCATTGCCACGGAGCGTGCATACCTCCGCATCTTGGAGATGATCCGCCAGCTGGACATCCCGCTCGAAGGTGAAGGGCGCATCCACGTGCACTACGTTCAGCACGGCGCCGCGTCGGACATTGCAGGCGCGCTTACGGCGCTGGTGGGCGCCTCTTCGTCCCCGCAGCAGGCTCCGGCGGCGGCGAGGAGAGGAGCCGCACGTCAAGCCGCGGCGACGCCTACCACCGGCTCGTTGTTCGAGGGCAACGTCCTCGTGACGGCGTACGAGCCATCCAACGCGCTCGTCATCACCTCTTCTCTGCACGACTACACCGCTCTCAAACGAGTCATCGAGCGTCTCGACGCGCCGCGCAAGCAGGTCTTCATCGAAGCCGTGGTCATGGAGCTCGGCATCGAGCGAACGTCGGAGCTCGGTTTTTCGTTTCATGGCGGCGCGGGAAACTTTCCGACCGATGGCTCGCTTTCGCTCTTCGGATTCAATGCGCCTTCCTCCATCGACATCACGCAAAACAATCTCACGGGTCTGGCGCTCGGCGTACGCGGACCTACGATCGAGAATTCTCAGCAGCTGGTTGGTTTTTCGGTTCCAGGCTTCGGCGTGGTGGTGACCGCATTGGCCAACTCGGGCGACGCCGACGTGCTCTCGACTCCCCACATCATCGCCATCGACAACACCGAAGCAGAAATCAGCGTCGGGCAGAACATTCCTCTGCAGACCAACGGCGTTGCACCGGGGACCTTCGCGAACGCGGGAAGCTTGGGCGCACTGGGGGTTGCGGCACAGGGCGGTCAAAGTCTGGGCAGCTTGGCCGGCTTGGCCGGGGGCCTGGGCAGCGTCGCACGGCAAGACGTAGGTACGACCATTCGCGTGACCCCCCACATCAACGCGAACAACGAGGTTCGACTCGAAATCGAAGAAGAGATTTCGGAGCAGGGAGCGACGTCTGGAACGCTGGGCGTCGTCTCGATCAACAAGCGAACGGCACGAACCGAAATCATGGTGCGCGATCAGCAGACCATCGTCATTGGCGGCTTGATGCGCGACTCGGTCCAAAACAAGGAGGACAAGGTTCCCGTTCTCGGAGACATCCCGATCCTCGGCGCCTTGTTTCGCAAGACGAACAAGAGCAAGCAAAAGACGAACCTGCTGCTGATCTTGACCCCTTACATCATCCGAGACCCGGGCGACCTGCGGGAGATATTCGAAAGGAAGATGCAAGAGCGCCAGCAAATGATCGACCGCTACTTCGTGTTCGGGGAAGAGAAGTTCGAGCCACACATCGACTACTCGCGCACGCGCGGCCTGGTCGCCGAGATCGTGAACGAGATCGACAACGTGGAGAAGGAAATTGCACTGGCGCGGGCGGCCGAGCTGAAGCCGCCACCCGACCACGTGCCGCGTGAGCCGATCGGGTCGTATCGGCCAGCGCCGCGGCCCCAAGAGGAAGAAGAGACCGTGATCATCGGCCCCAACGGCGAGGAAGTCGAGATGATCGAGTCGGAGACCGAAGAACAGGCCCCGACGAGCCCGCAAAGCGAGCCGGCCCAAACCCAAGCAGCCGAACCCGCGGAACAGCTCGAGGAAAGCGAACAGCCGAACGAGCAGGAACAGCCCGAGGCCCCGCCCGAGCCCGAGACCTCTCCAGATACCGGCGCTCCAGACGAGGTCATCGAGCCGGAGCCGCCGGAGGAAGCGGGCGACGCGGTTCCCGCCAGCCAAGGGAGCCGAGGAACGCAACCATGAGCTTCGAGCAGCGTTACATAGGCGAAATCTTGGTACGGCGCGGAGCGCTCGAGCCGGACAAGCTGGAGGATTTGCTCGAGTCCGCCTCGAGCCGCGATATCGATCTGCGTGACTTCCTCGTGGTTTCCCACGTCGTGGAGGAAAACAAAGTCGTCCGAGCCTTGGCCGACGAGGTAGGCATCGAGTTCATCGAGAAGATCCCGACGGAATCGATCCCCGAAGATCTGGTAAACGCGGTTCCGATCAATTTCGCGCGCCAGAACCACGTGCTTCCTCTCAGCGAATCTCGCGACGGAGTTCGCGTGGCGGTTGGCAATCCCCTGGACCCGTTTCCAGTGGACGACTTGCGCATTCTTCTTGGCAAGACGATCATTCCCGTGGCGGCCTCCGAAGAAACCATCGACGACGCCATCAACCGTGTCTACGAGCGCAAGGACGAGACCGCGCTCGCTGAAGCAAAAGAAGGCGAGGAAGTCGAAGAGCTTCGTGATCTCATCGACATGACCGACGAAGCGCCGGTCATTCGTTGGGTCAACAACCTCTTCTACACTGCGGTCAAGGAACGGGCTTCGGACATTCACATCGAGCCGACCGACGAGAAGGTCGTCGTGCGGTATCGAATCGATGGACGCTTGATTCCGAGAAAGGAAGCAAATCGTGGTTTCCTCGCTTCGATCGTCAGCCGCGTGAAAATCGAAGCTGGTCTCAACATCGCGGAAAAGCGCCTTCCACAAGATGGGCGCATCACCAAGAAGATCGCCGGCAAGGTGGTCGACGTTCGCGTATCGACCATTCCCACCGCCAAAGGTGAGCGAGTGGTGATGCGGCTTCTGGACAAGGAGCAGGTCCTCCTCAATCTCATCGATTTGGGTTTTGCTCGTCGTGAGCTCGATCAGCTCGATCACCTGATCACGCGGCCCAATGGAATCATTTTGGTCACCGGTCCTACGGGTTCCGGTAAGACGACGACGCTGTATGCCTGCCTGAACAAGATCAACACCCCAGAGAAGAACATTCTGACTGCCGAGGATCCGGTCGAGTACGAGCTTCGCGGCATCGGCCAGATGCAGGTGCAGCCGAAGATCGGCCTCACCTTTGCCTCCGGAATGCGAAGCTTTCTGCGCCAAGATCCCGACGTCATCATGGTAGGCGAGATCCGAGACCACGAAACCGCCGAAATCGCCATTCATGCGTCACTGACCGGTCACCTCGTGCTCTCGACCTTGCACACGAACGACGCTCCGAGCGCCATCACACGATTGGTCGACATGGACGTGGCGCCCTATCAAATCTCGTCGTCGGTCTTGGCCGTGCTTGCCCAGCGTCTGGTCCGCAGGCTCTGCGAAGTGTGCAGGGCTCCCTACACACCGACTTCCCAAGACCTTCGCGAGATCGGCATCGATGCGGCTCGGGCGCAGGAAAAGCTCGCGGAGCTCCAACGAGTGGCCGCCACGACCGTACTCGGACACAGCAGGCCCTCGGCCTTGCCCGCGCCCGCTGCGGCGGATCCAACCGAGCTCACTTTCTACCGTCCTTCGGGTTGCGAAGAGTGCAGCAATACCGGCTATCGCGGTCGAATCGGCATTTTCGAGCTGATGCTCATCGATGAACCGGTGCGCCGCGAGATTCTCAACAACAGCGACGCGAAGACGATTCAACGCGTAGCACAACACCAAGGCATGCGGCCTTTGCGCGAAGATGGCGCGCGGCAGGTCATTGCAGGCGTCACCAGCGTGGAAGAGGTGCTCGCGGCCACGCAGGCTGCCGAGGTGTAGCTCATGGGCGTCTACGCATACAGAGGCGTCGATGCCCGCGGAAAGACCGTCAAAGGCGTCCGCGATGCGGACAATGCCAAGGCGTTGCGCCTCGGGCTCAAACGGGATGGGATCCTGGCTACCGAGATCCTAGAGCAATCCGAGGCTGCCAAGAAGGCCGCTCGCGAAATCGACTTCGGCCGCCTCTTCCGCAGGGTCTCCCCATTGGACGTAGCGGTGGCCACGCGGCAGCTGTCGGTCTTGCTTCGCTCCGGAGTTCCCCTGGTCGAGGCATTGAGCGCATTGATCGATCAGCTCGACCATCCCGAGCTCAAAACCGCTTTCACGGATACGCGCAATCAGGTCAACGAGGGCCGCACCTTGGCGGATGCTCTCAAAGCCCACCCCAGGCTCTTTCCATCACTCTACGTCAACATGGTGGCGGCAGGCGAAGCCTCGGGCACCCTCGAGGAAGTTTTGGGACGGCTCGCGGAGTTTTTGGACGATCAAACGAGGCTCCAGAGCAAGGTTCGAGGCGCGCTTGCGTATCCGCTGGTCATGGGCGTGGTGGTGGTGCTCGTCTTGTTCTTGATGATGTCGGTGGTCGTTCCGAAGGTCACGGCGATCTTCGAAAACTTCAATCAGACCCTGCCCTGGTATACGAGGGTTCTGATTTTCGTGAGCCACGTGTTCAGCAACTACTGGTGGTTGCTCGCGATTCTAATGGCGGCCGGCATCTATTGGTTCAGGCGCTGGAAGGCCTCCCCGGAGGGCCGAAAGAAGTGGGACCTATTCGTCTTGGAAGTTCCCCTGTTCGGTCCGCTAGTGGTGATGGTTGCCGTCTCGCGTTTTGCCCGCACTTTGGCGACTCTTTTGGCGAGCGGAGTCCCGGTCCTCACCGCGATGGACATCACCCGGAACGTCCTCGGCAACACCGAGCTGATGCGGGTCGTCGAAGATGCGCGAACCAGCGTTCGCGAAGGCGAAGGGATTGCCAAACCGCTCCGTCAGGCAGGCCGCTTTCCGCCCATCGTTACCCACATGATTGCCGTCGGCGAACGCTCTGGACAGCTCGAAGAGATGCTGCTGCACGTGGCTGACGCGTATGACCAGCAAATCGAGGTACGAGTCGGAGCGATGACCTCCATTTTGGAGCCACTTCTCATCGTCGTGATGGGAGCCATGGTCGGCGGTATCGCATTCGCCATTCTCATGCCATTGCTCCAACTCAACGAGATGATTCGATGAGGTACGACCGTGGCGCGACGACGAAACCGAGAACGAGTGGCCCTTCCGTGGGAGAGGCGCGCTGGAAGCTGGCGCGGGGTGGTGAGCCAGACGCGCTGGCAGGCGCTCCTCGGAATAATCCTAGGTGGGCTGCTGTTGATTGGATTTGCTCGGTATACGCGCCACCGAGTGCGGCTACGCAACACCGAAGTGGCCATCGAGCAGGTAGAGCAGGCCATCGACCAATTTCGTGCCGACGTGGGCCGGTGCCCGAGCTCGCAAGCAGAATTGCTACACCCCCCTCTCCCACAAAAGCACTATCTCGACACGATGCCCCGCGATGGTTGGGGAAGACCATTTTCCATTCGATGCCCTGGGTTTTTCTCCGAGGCGGCCGACGTGATTTCGGCGGGTCCAAGTGGCTCGCTCTTAGAAGACGACAACATTCAATGAAGCCAATGGGAGACTCCATGCGGAAGACAATCGAAACGCGCCGGCAGCGGCAAATCGCCCGGCGTCAGAAACGGGAAGGCATGACGCTCATCGAGATCATGATCGTCGTGACCATCATCGCGATGATCGCCGGCGGCGTCGCGCTCGCATTGGTGCCGCGACTGGAAGAAGCTCGGATCAAGAGCTCCAAAACCGACGCCCAGGCTCTCCGGTCGGCGGTCATGCTTTACATGGCGGACAATCCTCGATCTTGTCCAACGGTGGAAGACCTGGTGACCGGTCGATATCTCGATTCCAGCCGCCGAACCACGGATGCCTGGGGCACGGAGTTCCAGGTCAGTTGCGAGGAAGGAGACCTCGTCGTGATCTCCGCGGGACCGGATCTCGAGTTCAACACGGAAGACGACATTCAATAAAGAACCATGCTCCGACGCGCCCCGAAGAAGAACCGTGGATTCACCCTAATCGAGGTGATTCTCGTGGTTGCGATCATCGCAGTGGTCGTGACGGGGGCGACGTTCGGCCTGGGCGCTGTCACACGAACGCGACTTCGGTCGGCCTCTTTCAAAGTGATGAGCGCAGCGCGTTTCGCTTACAGCCGCGCCATCACACAGGGCACGACCACGAGACTGCGCTTCGATTTCGACAAGGACACCATGGCCGTCGAAGAGACGGAGACTCCGGTAACGCTAGCGACGGATTTGCAGCTCGAGTCTGACGCGGGAGACGCCGTCGATCCTTGGGACCTCGCTCGGAGCCGGTTGGAGAAGCCATTGAAACCAGCACCGCCGACCTCTCCCTTCCATCCGATCGCGACCGAGAGTGGTAAGGTGATCGATCGATATACTGCGCATCCGGTTGGAGATGGCATCTCGATCGAGGCTCTGATCACTCCTCACGAAACTGAAAAGCGGACCAGCGGAGAGGGCTCGATATATTTTTTCCCAGGGGGATTCACCGAGCACGCGGTGGTCCAGCTGGGTGATTCCAGCGATACGATCTACAGCGTCGAGATTCATTCGCTCACAGGTGACGCACAGATTCACAATTTTGCGTACGAGCCACTGGACGACCTCGACGACGAAGGCGAAGTGAGGGACTCCCTATGAATGCGCGCGGCTTCACTCTTTTGGAAGTCATGATTGCCGTCGCGATTCTCGGATTGTCGTTGACTGCAATCTTCTCGAGCGAAGTGGGCGCTGCCAACGTCGCGCAACGTGCGCGTCGACAAAACATCGCCGCCACCCTGGCCCGATGCAAGATGGGGGAAATCGAAGAGCTCATCTCCATAGAAGGCCTACCGGCTCTGGAAAAAACGGATACCGACAACTGCTGCGAGCACGCCCCCGTAGAGGGGTTCGAATGCGACTGGTCTGTGACTCGGATCGTGCTTCCCGAGCTGGGGTCCGAGGACGGCGAAGAGGACGAAAGCCCTCAAGACCAGTCGAAACGCCGTCTCACGGAAGCCTACGACGAGGTGAATCAGCAAGGAGGCACGCCGCAGGAAGTCATCGCGGGACAAGCTGGTAATCTCGCGTTGCTTGCTCTGCAATTGGGCTTCCCGATACTGAAACCCTATCTCGAAGAGCAGGTGCGCAGGGCTACGGTGAGCGTCCACTGGAACGAGGGCGACGCTCAACGAGGCTTCGACGTCATCCAGTATCTGGTCGCGGAACAGCCGGCCACGGTCGATCAGAGCGCGACCCAGCCCACATCCCAACCCACGACGCCGGGGGGACCATGAAACGAGGTTTTACGCTCTTGGAGATCATTCTCGCCGTCACCATTCTCGCGCTGATTGGCACGATGGTCTACAGCGGTTTCGCTCAAACGGCCCTCAACAAGGCGCGCGTCGAAGAGGATTCCGACCATTCTCGCGTCATACACATGGCTCTCGAGCGGATGGTGCACGAGCTCACCATGGCCTTCGTGTCGACACACGCGAATCCCTCTCCGGACCTTCGAGTCGTAGAAACCGCCTTCATCGGAAAAGACCACGGCAAAGAAGATCGGATCGACTTCACTTCGTTTTCGCACCGGCGACTGTACCGCAATGCCAAAGAATCGGATCAGAACGAGATCAGCTATTTCGTCACCGAGGATCCAGACGACCCTAAAGAACGTGTGCTCGCGCGCCGCGAGCAGAATCGAATCGACCAGGATCCCCGCAAAGGCGGCAAATCACAGATTCTCGTGCCGCACGTCTCGGAGTTCAACCTCGAGTACTTCGACCCATTGCTGAGTGAGTGGGTGCAGACGTGGGACACCGAGAACATGTTGGCTCAGCCCAACAGGCTTCCCACGCAGGTTCGGATCCGGCTCTCCGTGGAAGATCCCCGCCGCCCAGGGCATGTCGAGACTTTCGGGACGCGGGTTAGCCTGCCGATTACCTACGCCCTCAACCACGCCAATTACAACCCATGAACCGCCTCGCCCAAGCCAAGCGCGAAAAGCGCTCTCGAGAAGGAGTTGCCCTGATCGTGGCCATCACGACCGTGGCAATCCTCGCCGTGATGTTGGCGGACATGCACGAAACCACAGGCACGGCCTTCGCCGTGTCCACGGCGCAAAGAGATGCGCTGCAAGCCGAGTACATGGCGAAAAGCGCCGTGAATTTGACCCGTTTGCTCATCGCGAAGGAACCCGAGGTTCGGCGTTTCATCGATCCACTCTACCGTGCTGCGACCGGCAGCCCTGCCCCGCAACTTCCGGTCTGGGACTTTGCAAACGAGATTCTCTCGCCATTTTGTACGCCGGAATCCCAACGCGGCACGCTGATGGAGCTCGGCATCGACTTTGGGGACACCGAGGGCTTCGATGATCTTCCCGGCCAGTGCCGGGTCGAGGTCGTGAGTGAAAACGGCAAAATCAACGTGAACGATCCACTCTTTCTCGACGGGGAGCAGGCTCGCAGCAGCGTCGCCAATGCGCTGTTTTCCCTCACCGGTGGATACCTCCCGGAAAGTCCCTATGACGCTTTGTTTTCCCGAGAGGACGAGACGGGCACCCTCACGACTCGGCTGGACTTGGTTGCAGCCGTGATCGACTGGTGGGACCGGGACATTCAACGAACCGATTTCGACCCAGGCACCGGTCAAACGAGAACGGGTGGTACCGGGACGGAGGACGACTCTGTCTATCAGTTCCGCGAGGACTCCTATCGAAACAAGAATGCACCCTTCGACTCCATCGAGGAGCTCCGGCTCGTTCGTGGGTTTACGGACGACTTCTGGGCAACCTTCGTCGAGCCCATCCCCAACGATCCCGAATCGCGGATCATGACCATCTACGCATCCGGATTGATCAACGTCAACGAGGCCACTCCTCAGGTGTTGCTGAGTCGGGTTTGCGCGTACGCGCCCGAGGCGACCCTGTGCACCGACCCTTTGGAGTCCCTCAAATTCACTCAGATCCTGACCACGATTCGACAATTGATCCCGATTCCGCTCTTCAGCCGGCCCGAGGACTTCATCAATTTCGTAGAGGGCAAGGGGACCGAAAAGAATCTGTACGGCATGCTCATCGGCTTCTTGGGTGCAGACAGCCCGCTGCTGTTCCAACCCATCGCGATTCCAGCTGCCCAACGCACGGCCCTCGCCCGATCCTTTGCCAGCTCGGCCGAGATTTTCACCATTCAAGCCACCGGCTTGGTGGGACGTTCACAGGTTCGGATCGACTCCGTCGTGAATTTTCATTCACGGTGGGTCCCGCCGCCGCCCAACACGGGACGGATGCCGGGATTGGGCGTGTTTCACTATTACCGGGTGAATTGAGATGTCGTTGGTTTTAGGCTTGGATATTTCGCCGCGTGCCGTGCGTGGGGCTTTCTTGCGAACCACGTTTCGCGGCTCTGAAATGGAGCAGTACGCCGAAGCGGCCGTGCCGTATCCGACCGAGGGAGAGTCGGAGGAAGAGCTCGTCCGATCGGCGGTCGCGCAAGTTCTTTCGGCCGGAGCGAGCTCGCCAGACCGCGTGATTGCCGCGCTCGACGGCGATGCAGCCTCCTTGAGGTTGGTCGACCTGCCGCTAGGCGTCGAAAAGAAAGCTGCCGAGGTGCTGCCCGGTGAGCTCGAGGCTCTACTTCCCTTCGACGTCGCAGATGCGGTGGTGGACTACCAGGTCGTGGGTCGAGACGAATCCACCGTGGAGCTCATGGCGGTCGCTGCGCCTCGGCGCAACGTGGCAGCCAGGCTGCAACAGTTGCAGGACCTCGGCGTCGACCCTCGAGAGCTGGCGGTGGGGGCAACCATTTTCGAAGGCCTCGGTGCACTCTCCCCCGACTCCATGGTGGGTCGCACGGTGCTCGTGATCGACGTCGGTGCGACGACGACCGATTTTGCTGCTCTCACCGACGGTCGATGCACGTTCGCTAGAACGGTTTCGGGAGGGATGGACTTGGTGGAGTCCGGCCGACGCGCTCTATTGGGCGCCGCCCTGCAGCGCACGCTCGCGAGTTACCGGGCGCAGCGATCTCAGGAACCGTCACTGATTTTGCTGGCCGGCGAAACCGCGTCGATGGAGAGCGCGCGGCAGTGGGTCACCGAGCAACTCGGCATCGAGTGTGGCATCGCCCCTCTGCCGGCCGCCCCCGGAGCGGACCCCGAAACCCTGCCCAAGTTTGCCAAAGCCGCGGCACTGGCGGCTCGCGTGATGTCTAGGAAAAAGCAGCTCGATCTGCGCCAGGGCGAGTTCGCGTCGAAAGCAGCCGCCAGCGAGATCCGAAAGCACGCACGGCTCATTTTGGTCGCTGCTGCTGCCATTTTGTTGTCGTTCGGTGTGTCGCTTGTCGCTCGATATCGAGTGGCGCGTGCCGAGCACGAGCAGCTCAGTGCGGTCCTCAGCGAGGTGAGCCAAGACCTATTGGGCGAGAAGGCACGAAGTGCGATGCAAGCGAGGGAGTTGCTCACCATGGGCCCGCGCGTCGAAGATCCTCTACCCCGATTCGATGCCTACGACGTGCTCGAAGCGATTTCTGAGAGCATCCCAGACGACATCCAACACGACACGCGTCGTCTACTCATCGAAATCGACGACGAAGGCGACAGCGGCCGCTTCGAAATTCAGGGAACCCTCGGTTCCATCGCAGAACGCGATCGTTTGGCCGATGCCCTGCAGGAGCACCGATGCTTCGCGGAGGTCGACAAAGGATCGATCTCGACCGCCGTCGAAGACCGTAAGGACTACAAAATCGAGGTGAAGGTTCGTTGCGAGGAACCTTCACCTTCCAGCAAAAAGGAGAAATGACGTGGCCTTCGGCGAGGCACTCGATAACGTCCGTAGTTGGATCGACTCCCTGAGCAACCGCGAACGTCGTTTGCTCGGAATCATGGGCGCGGTCTTTCTCGCGCTGCTCGTTCTCGTGCCAATCTACGCCGGAATTTCTTCCATCTCGGACATCGAATCGGAAAATGACGAAATCGCCCGGGTCTTGCAGGACATCCATCGTTCCGAACAGCGCCTGTTGCAGCAAAAGGCGGAGAGGCGTGCGGTCGAGCGCTTGTACAATCGAAAAGCACCGTCACTCGGGGGATTCTTGGAGGAGCGGGCACAACAGTATGGGGTGACCGGACTGTCAGTCACCGATCAACCCAAGCTCGACATGGGTGGCTACACGCGCCGTTCGGTGCGCGTCTCGTTGCCGATGGTCGAGATTCGCCCGCTCATAGAAATGCTCGCAGACATCGAAAACAGCTCGTACCCGGTCGCGATCGAGCAGATCCAAATGACCGGTGGACGAATGCGCACGGGATACACAGTCAAGCTCGCCATCGACGCCTATGATCGCCAGAGCACACCAACCACGGAAGAGCAATGATGAGGAGGATCCCAGTCCGTCAGATTCTCAAGTGGGCAGGCTATCTCGTCTTTTTCATCGCCTGTTTCATATTCTTCGCCTACCAGACCTTCCCGTACGAGAAGCTGGCCGCCCGCATCGTGCAAGGGGCTCGAGCCAAAGGCTACGACCTCGAGATCATCGACCTCACCAACGCGGGTTTGACCGGTCTCACGTTCGAGAACATGCGGCTCGTGCTCCCAGAAGAAGACGACGACGCATCGCCGCCGCTCGACGTTCTTTTCGACGAGCTCACGATCAAGACCTCCTTGTTCTCCCTGTTCTCCGATTCGAAGTCGTACAGCTTCGATGCCGAGCTTGCCGGGGGCGAAGCCGATGGCGACCTGACGATTGGCGAGGACAACCTGGAAGTCGATGCAGAAGTCCAGGACGTCGAGCTGGGTGGGATCCCGGCGCTTCGCAGCTTCACCAAGGTGCCGCTCGCTGGAACACTGAATGGCCAGTTGGAGCTCTCCATGCCGAGCGAGCTCGATGAATCTACCGGCGACGTGGCGATGACGATCGAGGGAATGAAAGTCGGGGATGGCAAAGCGCAGATCCAGATCCCTGGCTGGGGCGGGCTCACGGTGGACGAAGCGGACGCCGGAAAACTCGAGTTGCTCGCCACGGTCGAGAATGGTAACGCGATCATCGAAAAGGCGGAGTCCGACGGCAAAGATCTCAAGGTCCGCATGCTCGGAAAGATTCGCCTCGGGCGTCCAATCAAGCGCTCTGAGCTCGACCTGATCATCAACGCCAAAATCGAAGACGCTTACAAAGAGCGAAGCCCCAAGGTGGCCACCATGTTTCAGCTGGCCTCCTCCGGGCTCAAGTCGGCCATGACGCCCGACGGTGCGATTCAGTACACGATTACGGGGTCGCTCGGGGGCCGTCTGCAGCCTCGTGCCGCGGGGAGGCTACCCTTCGAAGCGCCAAAATGAGGTCTGCACTGGACGTCCGGGGTCCCGGTGCTTTAGAGATTGGTCGTACAGGGGAACGCATGACGGAACACGAAGCAGAGCTTCCCGATGAAATCGAAGGGCCTCGAGATGTCCGAGCACTGCAAGAGGACGAGCGAAATAGACGCGACGAGGCGGCGCTGAGCCTCACCTCATCCGCGCTGTCCCGTCGCGATCCCCTGGGTGCCTACATGCGGGACATCCAACGTTACCCTCTTCTGTCCAAAGATGAGGAGCACGACTTGGCGGTGCGATTCTTCGAGCAGGATGACGTCGAAGCTGCCCGAAGGCTCGTGACGTCCAACCTGCGCCTGGTCGTCAAGATCGCCTACGATTATCGCCAAGCATACAAGAACATCCTGGACCTCGTGCAAGAGGGAAACATCGGCCTCATGCAGGCGGTGAAGAAGTACGATCCCTACAAAGGCGTGAAGCTATCGAGCTATGCGGCCTGGTGGATTCGCGCCTACATCCTTCGATACATCCTGAACAACCATAGGTTGGTGAAGGTCGGCACGACCCAAGCCCAGCGCAAGCTGTTCTTCAATCTACAAAAGGAGAAGGCCCGCCTTTCGGCCATGGGCATAGAGCCCACTGCCGAGCTGATTGCCGAGCGCCTCAGCGTGCCCAAGCGTGATGTCATCTCCATGGACATGCGGCTTGCCGCTGGCGACGCCTCGCTGGACGCGCCCATTGGGACGTCCGAAGGTCGCTCCGTGGCGCGCGTGGAGCTACTCCCGTCCGAAGGCGCCCTTGCAGACGATACCTTGGCGGAGGCCGAGGTGGGCGATCAGTTCGCCGAGAAGATCCACGAGTTCGGAAAATCCCTGAAGGGCAAGGAACGAAAGATCTTCGAGGATCGCCTCATCGCGGAAGACCCCAAGACTCTGCAGACTCTGGGCGACGAGTTTGGGGTGAGTCGAGAGCGGGTGAGACAAATCGAGAAACGGCTTCTCCAAAAGCTCAAGTCTTTCCTGCAGGAAGAGCTGGGC
>JASFKY010000079.1:0-13095 GCA_050118395.1 Myxococcales bacterium
GAACACCTCGGTGTGAATCGTGTCCGCTTCGGTCGCTTCGATGACCCGCTGCTTGTGGTACTCGTGGGCGAATGATTCTTTCGTCGCGAGAAGCGCCGTGCCGCATTGAATGCCGGCAGCGCCGAGGGCCCACGCGGCAACCAAGGACTCACCCGTTGCAAAGCCCCCGGATGCCACGACCGGAACATCCACTGCCCGTACCACCTGGGGCAGGAGGACTAGCGAGGTGACGCGTCCGTGAACGTGGCCGCCAGCTTCGAAACCCTGGGCGATGATGACGTCGGCACCCGCGGCCACAGCTTCTTCGGCCTGCGCGACCGAGCCCACTTGATGGAGAACCAGCAACCCATGTGCCTTGACCCGTTCGACGATGTCTTTATCGACGTCCCAAAAGAGCGACACGCTGTGAACCCGCTTTTCGAAGCACACGGCAAGCTGCTCTTCGAGTAGGTGCCGGTCGGTCGCCGCGGGAATCACGTTGACGCTGAAAGGCCGATCGGTGCGAGCGCGGACCGCGTCAATCTCCGCCACGATCAGCTCGGGGTGCTCTCGCACCATGCCGAGGCTTCCATAGCCACCAGCCGTCCCGACCGCTGCGACGAGCTCCGAACGAGCGACCCCGCCCATGCCCGCCTGCAAGATTGGATAGCGACAGTCGAGCAGGTCGCATAGTCGTCGCCCCAAATGCGGGCGCTGGTCGAGTGAGTTCTTCGTGATCGAAGGCATACGGTACTGGGCTGGGGCTCACTACATGGGCCGCGGGGGTTTTTGTCCAGTGGATTCGTCCGAGAATCGAGGCACGCCGCCGTTCGATCCTCGTGAGCTAGCGATTCAGTCGAATCGCGACGACCAACCGTGCCAGGTCTTTCATCACGCCAGGGACCCTTTTGAAAAGGCCCACCGTCGGCGGGCGCATCTCGAGGACCCTCACCGGGATCTCGACCACCGAAAGACCGGCACGTTCGGCACGGATCACGAGCTCCGAAGCGAACAGATTCCCATCGACCACGCAAGCTCGGGCAATCGGCGTCAAAGCCTCGCGCCGAAACGCTTTGAGACCGTGGGTGTCGGTCCCCTGGAAACCGAGCATGATTCTGAGCATCGAGTTGATGACCACGGTCCCGAGGCGCCGTTTCCAGGGCCGTTCGTCCCGGGCGCCCTTCATCGCCTTCGAGCCGACCACCATGTCGACCCCGTCTTGGCGAAGAATGTCGAGCGCCCGTTCGTGGAAGTCGGTATCACAGAGGTCGATCTCGTCGCACACGACGAATTCGCCTCGAGCTGCAAGGATGCCGTCGCGAAGTGCCTTACCGTAGTTGGGCTCCCCGACGTGGCGGGATTCGACGCGTGCGATCTCCAACGAGAGATTGCTAGCGATTTCACGTGTGCTGTCGGTCGAGCCGTTTTCCGCAAGCAGCAGCTCGTAGGTCCAGGGCACGCCGGCTAGCCTTTCCAGCAGGCCGAGCACGGCGGTACGCAAGATCGCCTCCTCATTGTAAACGGGAATGACGATCGAGACCTGGGGTGCCGTCTCCTGGGGACTCTGCATCGCACCCTTCTGAAGAAGCTTCGAGGCGTGCGCAACCCCAAACCTCGCATCGATGAGCTACCATCCGTCGCGGGCCTCATGAGACGTCTCTTCGACCCGGCTCGCCCGTTGGGCCTTCGACCCGAAATCGCCGCGTGGCTCCTGTGGATCGCGTCGTTTTCAGTCCTGGTTGGTTTGTGGCTCGCCGGCCAGGTGCACAGCATTTCGTACGGCGTTTATGCGGATGCCGGGCAGCGATGGCTTCACGGCGAGCCTCTCTACGACACGTCGAACATCGAGGGCTTCCAATATCTTCCGCAGTCCGCGATCCTCGTGGCCCCACTGTCGTCGCTCGGTTCGCCGGCAGGAGACATTCTTTGGCGTGCACTCGGATGGGCTCTGCTCGCGGTGGGGACACTGCGGTTTGCCGGTCTGCTCGCACCGCTCCTGCGTCACCAGGTCTTCCTGGTGGCAACTTGTCTCTCGATCGGGACCGCGATCGGTCCACTCGGGAACGGGCAAGCGAATCTGCTGCTGGCAGCGCTCACTCTCCACGTCGGAGCGGATGTCGCCGAGCAACGATGGTGGCGGGCGGCGGCGGTCGCCGTGCTCGGCTTCGCGCTGAAACCGCTGATGGCGGTCCTCTTGTTGTTGGTTTGGGCCCTCTACCGACCGATGTGGTGGCGAGTCCCGTTGGCTCTCGCCGTCGCGGCTGTCGCACCGTGGTTCTTCGCTGACTCCGGGTACGTTCTCGCACAGTACAGCGACTGCCTGGCCAAGCTCGCCTTGAGCTCGAGGCCGGGTCCCGATTACGAAGATCTTCGCGGACTGTTGGGGACTATTGGACTCGTGGTTCCACACGACGTGTCGACGGCGACCAGGATCGTGGCCGCGGTGGGGACGTTGGTCATCTGCCGCGCGGCCCAGAGACGCGCTCGTGGTCCGTATGGTGTGGCACTCATCGTTGCGCTTGCCGCGGTGTACCTCGTGCTCTTCAACCCCCGAACCCAGTCGACGACGTACGCAGTCCCCGGCTCGATCGTCGCGGTTCTAGCCGGCCTCTACGCGGTCGAACGACGGCGACCAGCTTTGCTGGCGATGGTCGTGGTTCAGATCGCGTTCACCCTGAACTACGCTTATCTGCCCTTCATCGAGCTATGGTTGAAGCCGCTCACCGCTGTTTTTCTTGGAGCATTCCTCGTGCGTGAGGGGACACGCTCCTCTCCCTCGACCCCTTGAAGGCAAATCTCGCGGCCCTTTCTCGTCATCAGCTTGGTGAGACATTGAAAATGCTACACTGGCAAAGAGGTCCTGCGGTGATGACGACTGCCACGACGGTTCTTGACATTCTGCAGCTTAGCGACCCCCATCTGTTCGCGGATCCGGCGGCGCGGATTAAGGGTGTGCAGACCCGTGAGACGTTTCGGCGCGCGCTGCAACACGCGCTGGCGGTGCTCGATCCGGACGTCATTCTGCTGACGGGAGACCTCTCTCAGGATTGCGCGGCACAGACCTACGCGAGAATTCGGCAGTTGCTGGAGCCACTGGAGGTGCCGGTCTTCTGTATTCCCGGCAACCACGACGATCCCGAGCTGATGGCCGCCGAGCTGAGCCACGGCCGGTTCCACTATTGCGAGAGCCTGCGACACGAGAACTGGCTGCTGTGCATGCTCGACACTTGGGACGGCGCGCGTGGAGGGGGTCGCGTGGGTGAGCAACAGCTTGCCGTGCTAGACGCGGAGCTCGAAAGCAGCGACGCCGAACACGTGCTCGTGTGCCTGCATCATCAGCCGGTCCCGGTCGGAAGCGCCTGGTTGGATGCCGTCGGCCTGGACGATGCCGACGAGCTGCTCGCAGTCATCGGCCGGCATCCTCGCGTGCGCGGATTGCTTTGGGGTCATGTCCACCAGCGCTACGACGGTCACGCCGACGGCCTGCGGCTCATGGGCACCCCTTCGACCTGTTATCAATTCGTGCCCGGCCGCGACGACTTTGCCGTCGACGGTCTCGGCCCGGGCTACCGCCGAATCCAACTCCGGGCCGATGGACGCATCGACACCGACGTGACGCAGCTGGAGCCCTGAAAACGAGGGAGAGCGAATCCTGCGCTTCCTCAAAACCCCGTCCACCGCGCACTTTGACGTCACCTGCACCCATGGAACGGGTTCTCAACCTGAGGTCTCGCGTCAACCCGGGTTCCGGCAGGCCTCGACGTCTGCTTTCGACAAGCCGAGCGCGTCGGCCGCTTCTTCGACGTCCTTGGCCGTCGCGTCGACTTTGTAAGCCTCTTGCGACGCTTTTTCGACTTCGCTGGCGACATTGCTTCCGCCATACCGCGATGCAGTGTTCGCGGCAGCCTTCATCACGCGGCCAAACGCGCGCTTCTTTTTCTTTGCCGCATCGATCTTCTCCTGCAGGCACGCTGCCCGGGCTTCTTCGAGGGACTGCGTGTTCGCCCCAGGGCTCGCGCCCGCCGAGCCGGCGGCGTCACGTTTCGCGGCAAGAATGCCAGCGAGCTGCGGCGTGGCATCGCCTGTCACGTCGAGCCCGTTTTCCGCCTGAAACTTCGAGATTGCCACGATGGTCGGAGTGCTCATCTCCCCATTGGCCTCGCCGGGGTCGTATCCGAGCGCGATCAAGTCGTGTTGAATCGATTGGACGAGCGGGTCCCCCCTTTCTGCCGAAGCCGCCGAAGCTCCCGATGCGCCGGGCTTCGCGCCCCCGCCCGGTGCAAACGCCCCCTCGAGCCCTGTGTTGACCCGAATCGCGCGCACCTCCGTCACCACTTCCATCTCGCCACGGTCGACCATCTTGCGAAGCATCGCGATCTGCGAGCCGGCCATTTTCTCGACCTGGGCGCGCTGCTCGGGGGGCATCTCGGCGAGCTGCTTGTCGAGATCGGCCAGCTGCTTCCGCGCGTCTTCCATCTGCTTTTCTTGGTCGAGGCTGAGCACGCCATGCATGCGCACGATGTTTTGGTAGGGCATGTAGAGCTTGCTCCCCGGCACGGGTCGGTAGTCTTGATCGAACCGTTCGATGAACACCTCGCGGGACTGCCTCCCCTGTTTCGCCACCCCCTCCATTCGCATCTTGAGGGGCACGTAGTTTGCCGCATCGATCCAAAGGCTGATCGAGTGAATCTCGAGCTCTTCGCCGTCGGACTTTTCGACGATGTTCAGATTGTCCGCGCGCGCGTGGATCGCACGCAGCTTGCCGACTGACTCCTTGCCAACGATCTTTGCCCGCTTCCTGAAGAGAGCCATGCTCTGCTCCATCTCGTGCTCGCGCGTATCGGCTTTGACCTCGGCGGATGCCTTTCCGGCGGCGTCGGCAAAGTCTGCCATGCTGCTCATCATCGTGCTCGGGTTCGGCGAGGCCCACGGCTCCGCCTCGGCTCCCGAGCCCATCGCGTCGCGCATTGCCGGCGGGAGGCCCGCTTCATTCATGCCTTTGTCCATTTCGCCACTGAGCGCCGCACCGGTTTGTCTCAACGCATCGGAGTAGGCTTGCCACGCTTCCGGCGACATGCCCTGTCCCGCCTGCTGCCGACTCTGCATCTCTGCAAAGGACACGAGCCGAAAGGTTCGCATCGGCTTCCCGTTCGGGCCTCGCATCGACACGCGCTCGTAGTAGAGCGTCGTCTCGTGACCCATGGTGGTCACATCCATCGCGTAATCGGACACACCTTCCGCCCGCTTGCTCTCGAGCTCCAGCATCTTGTCGAGGAGGCCCTTGGCACTCTGCGCACCCACCACAGCTGGGATACCGGCGACGAGCACCAAGGCGCCCACGCCAGCGAGCAGATTCGGTGCGCGGACGCGCCTCATGAAAACACTTTCTGCATCGTGTGACGCATTGTAGTCAAAAGGCGGCGCGAATCATAGAGGGCGCCGCCGACGACAGGCGAGGAACAACTAAGCCTGCGCCACGAGCTCCTGTCGCGGCTCGCGTGGGTCTTGAAGGGCGCGCTCCAGGAACGAAAGCTGCTCCCGCCAGCATCGGCGAGCTTCGCGTCGCCACAGCAGCGCGTGGAACGCGTGAAGCTCACCTTCGTAGTATCGCGCTTCGCATTCGACTCCCATGGCTTTGAGCGCGCGATCGAGGCGGCGCGTGTCGTCGAGCAATGGGTCGCGGGTCCCGATCGGCACGAAGAAAGCAGGGAGGGGACGATCCGGTCGTTCGCGGCGCTCGAAGACATGGAGCGGATCGGCAAGATCGAGCTCGCCGGGGGCTCGGTCGTGGAGTCTTCCCACGTACGCTTCGTTCATGCCCTCGAGGATCTCGTTCACCCAGCGCGGAAGCCTGCGCTTGCGGTTCAAACGCCCAGGATTGGTGACCTGAAGCGGTGCACACGCGGGAGCCACCGCGGTGGGCAGCAGGCCGGTTGCGAAGGCGCGTTGTGCGAATTGTTCGGGCCTGCGGTAGCAACAGCAGATCGTGAGCGCGGTCGTGAGGTTTCCGCCAGCGGACTCGCCTGCGAACACGAGACGGCTCAGATCGCCGCCGTAGGCTTCGGCGCTCGCAGCGATCCATTCGAGGGCGGCACAGACGTCAGACACCGCGGCCGGATACGGGTTCTGGGGGGCGAGACGGTAGTCGACGTTGAACACGAGGTAGCCGGCGCGCGCGAAGGCCAGTGCCATGAGCCAGTGGGTGTCCTTAGACAGAAGACTGAAGCCCCCTCCGTGCATGTACATGACGATCGGGAAGGCGCCTGCCTGGGTTGTGGGCCGATAGATGTCGAGCCTGTGCCGTGGGTCCCCAGTGCGTAGGTACTCGACATCCCTGATCACCTGCACACCATGCATTGCGGGGTTCGCCCTTGGGTGCCACCGGCCGAGGCGCAACAGGCCGCCGACAAAGCCCTCGCCCAAGACACTGTAAAGGTGGCGTCTCAGACGCTTGCTCGTCCGCTCTAGACAGGAGGATCCCTCAGCCATATCGCTCGGATTCTATCATGCCCCCTGCAAAGTCCAGTTTTTCGGCGAGTACCGGGCATGGAACAGGCAGGGTCGAGCACGGAAGTCGGGCGCCAGGTGGAGGCGTCTCAGGCCACCGGCTGCGTTTCGATGAGGTCAACCGTTCGAGGCGCCGACGGGCCCTATCGACTTCCTGTAAGACGCCGTATTGCCCAGAACAGCAGGAAGCCGAAGAACAGCATGGCTGCCCCACCCGGACCTTCACGCTGTCCCGCATGCGCTTCGACGAGCAACTCTTCGGTTACGAGATACAGTAGCGCGGCAGCACCGAACGCCAGGCCACCGGCCACCACGGCGTCGGATGCAGAACCAAGCGCAAGAGCACCGCCGATCGCTCCGGCGAGCAGAGCGAGAGAAAGGCCGCCTGTCAGCGCGAGAGGCATCCAGCGGCCGGCCTCTTCGGGCAGTTCTACAGCAACCGCGAGGCCGAGGAAGAGCATCTCAGCCGAGAGCCCGATCGCGAGAGCAGTGCCTGTCTCTCGACTGCTCGCGAAACCGATCCCAATGACGAGCCCATCCATCAGCACATCGATGCCCGTCGCTACGACGAGACCTAGCGGTCGTTTGGGTTTGTTCTCCCAGGTCCGGTTCCGCTCGAGGGTTGTGAACAACCATTTGAGACAATACATGAGCCCCCCGCCCACCGCGAAGCTCCCGAGCGTGACCCACATAGACCGATGTTTGGCCTCTATCTCTGGCAATAACTCCACAGCAAAGGCCGCAGTCACAACGCCGGCGGCGAAGTGTTGGGTCCAGCTTCGAATGCGATCGCTCGGACTCCACCACACTGCTGCGAAGCCACCGAGGAGCGTCACCCCGGTCGGGACGAGGAGGAATAGGAGGAGCTCCGATGTCACGCGACAGCGTTCCTTTTTATCGCGCTCGCCAGTCTGGGTCTTCGACGCATCGTCGACATCGTAGACGATTGCGATAACGCTGTGGGTCCACTATGTTCACATCTGAGGGATGAGACGCGCTCTGCCATATTTGGCCGGAATTTTGATTTACGTCATCACGCCTGGCTCCAGCGAAATCGTGGAGAACGTGCTCCATTTGCTTTCCGAGGGACACGCTGCTCACGCGGTTGCGGACGCTGAGCACGCGCCTCGAGGGGCCGAGCACGGTTGCTCCGGCACCTTTCACCTATGCCATTGTCATAGCTCGACGGCGTTCGTGGGGGAAACAGAAGCGCCCGAAATCGAAGCGGCGGCCGAACATCGTCAGCTCATCTCTTGGGAAATGGACGACGCGCGTGCAGAAGGCTGTCCCGTCGACATGTTCCGTCCCCCCTCTGCCTAGCACTGTTCGTCGAGGGAGTGGTGTATCCGGTGCGGGCGCAGCAGCTCGCGGTGGGTTTGCCTGAGCAGTGATTCGGACGGCGCCGAGATCGGTGCGTAGAGGTGACTAGGCGATGAAAGATGGACAACCATCATGGGTTTGGAGAATGGGGATCGGCGCGGCCACCGTGGGCTGCGTACTTGGCGGATGGGCGCAGCAGCTTGCCCACGGGCAGGAACCGAACGCTCCCTTTCCTTCGGAAGAGGGGCAGGAAGTCACGCTAGACGACGCGCTTCGCAGCGCCTTCGAGCGACATCCCGACCTCCGGGCGGCCTATGCCTCGGTTCAAGAAGCGCGGGGCGGCCTCGTGGGCGCAAGAGCATATCCATTCAATCCCAATTTCTTGGCTTTTGCCGGCTCGCGCACTGGTATGGACGATGGATCCGTCGACGTCGGGCTCCAACTCAACCAGCAGGTCGAGATTGCCGGGCAACGGCGCCGGCGCATGCACACGGCGGAAGCCGTGGTGGAAGCCGAAAGCGCAACTTGGCGACGAGAGGCTCGGCTGCTGGCCGCTCGCGTCCACGTCACGTTCATCAATGCGCTCGAGGCACGCAAGCTCCTCGAAATCGCCAACGCCGACGTGGAGCTCACCGAACACCTCTTCGATTTTGCGACAAAGCGTCTGGAGCGCGGGGCGGCAACACAGCTCGAAGTCAACCTCGCTGCGACGGAGTTTGGACGATCCCGGGGTCGGGCCCAGCTCGCCCAGGGACTGCTGGAGGCCGCCGGCACCGAGTTGGGGCGGGCCATGGCCGTCAACCCCGCAGCACCCCCGACCCCCAAGGGAGAGCTGGAGGTGCCCAAGGAGACGCTCCCACCACTCGACGACCTGGTTGCTGGCGCTCTACGAAACCGCGCAGACCTCGAGGCCTTCCGAGCCTTCGAGCAAAGCAGCGAAGAACGCCTCCGTCTCGCTCGCTCGGAAGCAGCCCCGGACATCACGCTTCGCGGCTATTGGAAGCGCGAAGGACCGGAGAAGATCATCGGCGGCGGCGGCAACATCGCGATTCCGCTCTTTCAGCGCAACCAAGGCCCGATCGCGCAATCCAAGGGTGCTGTCAGTCGAACCCGCGCCCAACGCGAGTCGGCGGAGCTGGCCGTCACTCAAGAGACCGCTGCGACACGGGCCCGGTTCCAGGCCGCCGCGGCGAGCGCGAGGCAGCTCGAGGAAATCGTGCTCGGATCGCTGCAACAAAACCTCGAGCTTCTTCAGAAATCGTTGGAAGCGGGAAAGACGACATGGGCCGAGGTCCTGATCATTCGGCGCAGCCTCATCGATGCGCGTCGAGAGTTAGTCAACGCGCAAGCGGAGGCTGGACGCGCTTGGATTCAACTTCAGCTCGCCACTGCTCAGCTTCCGATTCCGAAAGCCCGTCAGGAGGCCTCACGATGACACGAGCGATTGCACACATCGGCATGCTGGCCTCGATCGCAGGTCTCGTATGGGCCTGCACATCCAGCAAGGCACCGACCGAAAAATTCGAAGAGCACGGCGCCGAGGGGCACGCGGAACCGGCAAGGGCAAAAAATCGCGACGAAAGCGTCGTCGAGCTACGCCCCGAAACAGCTGCGCGCATGGACATACGCGTTGCGCCTGTCGAGCAGCGAGTGCTCGCAGGCGTCTTGAGCACGACGGGGCGCGTGGACTTCGACCAGGACCGCTTGGCTCACGTCGCACCGCGCGTGCCAGGCCGAGTGGACAAGGTGTTGGCCACGCTCGGCGACCACGTCGAAGCGGGCCAAACCCTTGCCATCATCGACTCCATCGAGCTCGGCCGAGCCAAGAGCGCCTTTCTTCGTGCCAAAGTGCAGCTGGAGCTCGCGCGCAAAACGCTAGCGCGAGAAGAGTCACTGCTCCAGGACCGAATCACGAGCGAGCAGGCGGTGCTCGAAGCACGCTCCGCCCATCAGGGTGCGCTCGCCGCGTACGAAACCGCCCGACAGGAGCTTCGTTTGCTCGGGCTATCGGAGCGCGACATCCGGCGGACGACCGCAAACGATCCCAAGGCAGCCATGTTTCCCCTTCCGAGTCCTCTCGCGGGGACGGTGGTCGAAAAGCACGTGAGCCTCGGCGAAGTGGTTTCCTCCGAGCGAAACCTCTTCACGGTGGCCGACCTCTCGGAGGTCTGGATTTGGATCGACGTCTACGAGCGCAACCTCGCGCGCGTTCACCTCGAGGACGACGTGGTGGTGAAGGTGGAAGCCTTCCCAGACCAGACGTTCGAAGGAAAGGTCGCATACATACGAAGCCAAGTGGATCCTGGTACGCGTACCGCCCGCGCGCGCATCGATGTTCCGAACCCGCAGGGTCACTTACGTCCGGGGATGTTCGCGAGCGTGACCGTCACCGATCCGCATGGGCAGGAAGGTCACCACGCTTCGGAAACGCTCGTGGTTCCGAGCAATGCCATCCAACGAGACGGTCAGGAGCAAGTCGTCTTCGTACCTTTGGGCGATGACCGATACGAACGGCGCGCAGTCACGCTCGGGCGACGCACCGACACGCTCGTGGAGGTCCTCGACGGTGTCTCCGCCAATGAATCCGTGGTCGTCGAAGGGACTTTTCTGCTCAAATCGGAAGCGGCGAAGTCGCGCATGGGGAGCGGGCACAGCCACTAGATGGAACGCGCATGATCCACCGAATCGTCGACTTCTCTTTGAACAATCGCCTTTTGGTCCTCATCGGATGGTTGATCGTGGTGGGCCTTGGCATCCAGTCGCTTCGACAGCTCCCGATCGACGCGGTTCCGGACGTCACCAACGTTCAGGTTCAAATCCTGACCGACAGTCCCGGGCTCGCACCCGAGGAGGCCGAGCAGTTCATCACGTTCCCTGTTGAAACCGCGATGAGCGGACTTCCCAAAGTCGAGGAGATTCGATCGGTCTCGAAGTTTGGCCTCTCGGTGGTCACCGTCGTGTTCGAAGAAGGCACGGACATCTACTGGGCGCGCCAGCTCGTGAGCGAGCGGCTCACCGAAGCACGCGAGCAAATCCCGGAAGGCTACGGCGATCCGCGGATGGGGCCGATCTCCACGGGGCTCGGCGAGATCTATCAGTTCGAGGTCAGGGGAGAGCCGATGTGCGACGCGGAACCCAATGCCGAGGGCTGTCACACGCCGATGGAGCTCCGGACCATTCTCGACTGGTACGTCAACTTCCAGCTGCGCTCCGTTCCGGGCATCGTCGAGGTCAACTCCTTCGGCGGCAAGCTCAAGACCTATCAAGTCACGCTCGATCCTGAAAGGTTGGTGGCCTCCGGCCTCACCACCGGCGACGTCCTCGAAGCGCTCAAAGAAAACAATCGAAACGTGGGCGGCGGCTACATCGTTCACCAAGGTGAGCAATACCTGGTCCGGGGCGAGGGGCTGATCGACGACCTGCAAGCCCTCGGCAACATCGTGCTCAGCCACGACGCACGAGGGACGCCCGTGTACGTGCGCGACGTCGGGCGCGTGGAATTTGCACCGATGATCCGTCAAGGCGCCGTCACACGCGACGGCCACGGGGAGGCAGTCGTAGGCATCGTCATGATGCTGATTGGCGAGAATGCCCGTGTCGTCGTCGACAAAGTCAAAAACAAGATCGATCAGATCCAAAAAACGCTTCCCGAGGGAGTGACGATCGAGCCTTACTACGATCGGACCGAGCTGGTGCAGCGAACGATCAAGACCGTGGCGAAGAATCTCGTCGAAGGGGGTGTTTTGGTCGTCGTCGTGCTGCTGCTCCTGCTTGGAAACCTTCGGGGCGGCCTCATCGTGGCGTCCGCGATTCCGCTCTCGATGCTCGTCGCGTTCACGGGCATGAAGATGGCCGGAATATCGGGCAACTTGATGAGCCTAGGAGCGATCGACTTCGGCCTCATCGTCGACGGCTCGGTTGTCATGATCGAGAACATCGTCCGGGTGCTCCATGAACGGCGAGGCGAGCGTGACGTGCCTCATCTCGACAAGGTCCGGGCCGCCGCCCTTCAGGTTGCCCGCCCGGTGGTCTTTGCGGTGGGTATCATCATGATCGTGTACTTGCCGATTCTCGGCCTTCGCGGCGTGGAAGGAAAGATGTTCCGCCCCATGGCATTGACCTTGGTATTCGCGCTCGCCGGGTCGCTCATGGCCGCGCTCACGTTGATGCCTGTACTTGCGAGCTTCTTCTTGAAGAAGGTCTCGGAAAAGGAGCCGGTGCTTTTCCGCGTGGCAAAGAGGCTCTACGAACCGCTTCTGTCGCGAGTGCTTAACCGCAAACGAGCGACGTTTGGAGCTGCGATCGGGATCTTTGCGGCAAGCCTCCTTTTCATTCCGTTCATGGGTGCCGAGTTCATTCCGCGGCTCGACGAAGGCGCCATCGCCATGCAGATCTGGCGACTGCCGAGCATTGCACTCGAGAAGTCGAACGAAATCAGCACGATTGCGGAGAAGGTGCTCATGAGCGAGTTTCCGGAAGTCGAGACGGTGGTGTCTCGAACCGGTCGGGCGGAAATTGCAACCGATCCGATGGGCATCGAGATCAGCGATACCTACATCATGTTGAAGCCGCGTGACACTTGGCGCTTCGACAGCAAAGAGGAGCTCGTCGAGGCCATCGACGAAGCGATGAAGGACAATGTCCCAGGCGCGACATTCAGCTACTCGCAGCCGATCGAGCTCCGGGTCCAGGAGCTCATCTCGGGCGTGCGCTCCGACGTGGCAGCCCACATCTATGGCGACGATCTCGAGCTTTTGAAGGACAAGGCAGATGAAGTGGTGCGCGTGCTCCAGGAAGTACCCGGAGCCGCGGACGTGAAGGCGGAGCAAACCCAAGGGCTGCCCCTTCTCCGGGTCCGGATCGATCGGGAAGCCATCGCTCGCTACGGAATCAACGCGGCACAGCTACTCGATGTCATCGAAACGATCGGAGGCAAACGCGTCGGGACGGTCCTCGAAGGCCAAAAGCGATTCGCGCTGCAAGCTAGGTTCGGCCCGGAAACCCGCGATAACCTCCGCGCGGTGCGCGACCTGCGGGTCGGTGTGCCACAGCCAGACGGCCCACCTTTGCAAATCCCACTTTCCCAGCTCGCAAAGATCACCGTGGAGGATGGACCGGCGCAGATCAGCCGCGAGCGCATCAGCCGGCGGATCAACGTCGAGGCCAATGTGCGCGGTCGCGATCTGGGATCCTTCGTGGCCGACGCGCAGAAGGCCGTCGACGCGCAAGTCGAGCTACCGCCTGGCTGGACGATCGAATGGGGCGGTCAGTTCGAAAATCTCCAGGCTG
>JASFKY010000080.1:0-12748 GCA_050118395.1 Myxococcales bacterium
CCCCGAGCGTCGTCGATCGCGGTTATCGGCTCGGCCCGAGGCGGCTCCTTCGGAGCCTGAGCCATCCCCAAGACCGCCGGGTCGGGCGCAACGCTGAGCTCTTCACCCGTCGGTGCCTTGCCCTGGGTTCCGGCGGTCTGGGCGACACCCACCCACCCCACCGCGGCCAGGGCTGCCACCAGGCTTGCTCCCCAAAGCCAACGGGAGCTCTTGGGCCGAGGCAACGCGTCGAGGTAGTCGATCGATTGCGGCACGGCGTCAGGTGGCGGTGCGAGGGCCGTCGCGGGGCTCAGCCGCCCTTCGAGCGCGCAGGTCAAGGCGTCGGCCAGCTCCTCGGCGTCCTGATAGCGGTCGTCCGGGCTCTTGGCGAGCGCCTTGCGGATGACCAGCTCGAGCTCGGCGCTCACCTGCGCTTGGGAGTTCAAGCGGCGTATCGGCGGCAGCTCGGCAAATAGATGTTGCGTGAGCACCCCCATGAACGTGTCGCCCTGAAACGGCACCCGACCGGCCAGGCACTCGTACAGGATGATGCCCAGGGCGTAAATGTCGACCCGGTGGTCGAGCTCCTTCCCGGCAGCCTGCTCGGGCGACATGTATTCGGGGGTTCCAAAGATCATGCCCGTCTTGGTGAGCTTCCTGCCCGGCGCGCCGTCGGTTTCGATGTCGCTCATCTTGGCGATGCCGAAGTCGACGATCTTCACGAAGTCGTCCGTCCCCTCGCGCTTGCTCAAGAAAACGTTCTCCGGCTTGATGTCGCGATGCACGATCCCCTTGTCGTGCGCCGCAGCCAAGGCGTGGCAGCATTGCAGCACGATCGAGCACGCTCGCTCTGCCTCGATCGTGACTTGGCGGCCGAGAACGTTGCCGAGGTCTTCGCCTTCCAAAAACTCCATGATGAAGTAGCTCGATCCCCGCGCCGTCTCGCCGAAATCGAAGACGTCGACGATGTGCTCATGACCGATTCTCGAAGCGCTCTTGGCTTCTTGGCGAAAGCGCGCCACCACCTCGGGTCGTCGGGATAGCTCTTCGCGCAACACCTTGATCGCCACACGCTTGCCGATGTCGCGATGAACGCCGGCGTAGACCAGGCCCATTCCGCCCTCGCCGACTCGCTTCTCCACGAGATAGCGCCCCGCCAGCACCGTCCCGACGAGCGGGTCCCCTCCGGCGTCGGCGGCCGGTATGTTCACCTGGGACGTGCTCACCAGTCGTGAAGCATCGACAGGGCAAAAGACCTCCCCGCCCACGTAGTCGTTTCTGCACGCCGGACACACCTTCATAAGAGCCAATTGCGAGCCAACTCCCCCAATTCACGGTAGCATTGCGCTTCTTACAGGGTCAACGCACGGGTCCGCCCTCGCCGGCCTCGTTGCCAACCCAGCGGAGCTTTGATACGCGCACGCCGTGGCTCCGACCGTTCGATTGCTCGACGAAACGCTCATCGACCAGATCGCGGCCGGGGAGGTCATCGAGCGCCCAGCCAATCTGGTCAAAGAGCTGGTCGAGAACGCCATCGATGCCGGCGCGAGCCAGATTGTGGTCTCGGTGCAAGACGGAGGACGAGCCCAGGTCCGGGTCCAAGACGACGGGATCGGCATGTCGGCGGAGGACCTGAAATTGTCTGTCCAGCGTCATGCGACCAGCAAGATCGCTTCCTTCGAGGATCTCTTGCGCGTGGCGACACTTGGTTTTCGAGGTGAGGCGCTGCCGTCGATCGGGTCGGTTTCGAAGATGACCATCGTCACCCGTCGCAGGGAGAGCGCCGAGGGCACCCGATTGGTGATGGAAGGCGGAGAAGTCCGCCGGATCGAGCCGGCCGGATGCCCTCCGGGCACCACCGTCGAAGTCACCGACCTTTTCTTCAACGTCCCTGCGCGGCGCAAGTTTCTTCGGGCACGTCAAACCGAAACTTCGAAAATTTTCGAGATTTGCCAGCGAATGGTCTTGAGCCACCCGGAGCTGCGTCTGGTCATCACCTCCGAGGGACGCATGGCCAGGCGATACCTCCCGGCGAAGGGCCTGGCCGAGCGCGCTCGGCAGATTTTTGGAGCCTTGTCCCTGCAGGAGATCCACGTCGAGCGGGAGGATCTGACCCTCGACGCCGCACTGGCGCCCGTCGAGGCGGCGCGTGCCGGCGCTCGCCAGCTGTTCCTCCTGGTCAACGGCCGGCCCATCGTGGACCGGGGTCTGGCCCGAGCCGTCGCGTTCGCCTATGGCGACCTACTGCCTCGAGGTCACTATCCCCGCGGTGTCGTTTCCCTCCGGCTTCCCCCTGAAACCATCGATGTCAACGCGCATCCGCAAAAGACGGAGGTGCGTTTCCGAAGGGCTGCAGCGTTGGTGGATCTCGTATCCCGCGCGATCGCGGCGAGACTCGCGACATCAGCGTCGCCGCACGCGTATTGGGAGTCGAGAATCGGTGGCTTGGGTCCCACCCTCGCTGCTCCCAGCACTGCGCAGAGCGCGCCGGCGGTGTCTGGCACGGCCGAGGCCACGGCCGAATACGAGCCGCTTGGGCCAAATGGGCTTCGCTTCGTAGCCCAGGTAGGGGACCGTGCGATCATTTGCGAGAACGGACGGGAAGCGCTGGTTTTGGACCGTGCGCGTGCAGATGCTCTCACCCGATACGACGCCCTGAGTGCAGCCGTCGATTCCGGATCGATTCCTTCGGAGACATTGCTGTTTCCGGACCGCATCGAGCTCGACGCGAGCGACGTTCGGACCCTGGAGCAACGAAGCTCCCTGCTTCGAACCCTCGGTTTCGAATGGTCGCGGCTCGGTGAAGGCACCTACGTGATCCGTGGCGTGCCTCGTCTCGTGGCCGATGCGCCGCCGGCGCTCCTGCTCACCGAAGCGCTGCAGGTCCTTCGGGGAGCGACCCGGGATCCGCGCGACACCTTGGTGCGAGCTCTGGCCGAGCGCGCGGCGATTCCAAACGGCACGCCGATCGAGGATGCAATCGCGCGCCGCTTGACCACGAGAATCTTTCCCGACCAGGAGACACATCGTTCCTGCATCTTGGGGCGCGTTCCCCTTCCCCCATCGAGCCGTGGTGCACGAGATGGTTGAGCCTCTGGAGCCCCTCGTGGTGATCGCGGGCGTCACCGCGACGGGCAAGACAGCGGCCGCTATCGAGCTCGCCCACCGTTTCGGAGGCGAGTTGGTCGGAGCGGACAGCGTGCAGGTCTATCGCGGTTTCGACATCGGCTCGGCCAAGCCGGGACCGACCGAGCTCGGCGGTATCCGCCACCACATGATCGACGTGATCGACCCCGATCGGGACATCGACGCGGTGACCTATGCGCGAATGGCAGACGAGGCGATTCGAGACATCCGGGATCGTGACCGATTGCCCATCGTCGTGGGGGGAACGGGACTCTGGATTCGAGCCTTGGTGCGAGGCCTCGTGGACGTGCCTCCCGTCGACCCCGGCATCCGAGAGCGACTCGAGGCGGTCGCGGCATCGAATGGACCGGCGCTTCTTCATGGCCGCCTCGCCGAGGTCGACCCGGTCACGGCGAGCAAGGTGCACCCCAACGATACCGTTCGAATCATCCGGGCGCTCGAGGTCTACGAGCAGACGGGCAGCCCACTAGGAGCCTTGCGGGCAAGCCACGCGCTCGGCCAACCACGCTACCGGGCGCTCTTGATCGCGCTCGACATGGAGCGAGATGCGCACTCGACCGCCATCGAACGGCGCATTTTACGGATGCTAGATGCCGGGTGGGCCGACGAGGTGCGCGCGCTCCGGGCCCGTTGGGGTGATCGAGTTCGCCCATTTGGCAGCGTGGGTTATCGAGAAATGCTTGCGCATGTCCGGGACTTCGTGCCCGCCGAGGAAACGATTCGTCGAATCAAGAAGTCGACTCGGACCTATGCCCGGCGGCAACGAACGTGGTTCCGAGGGGAGCCCGGTGTAAGCTGGTGGAGTGACAGCGCCGAGCTGCGAGAGCCGCATAGCCTAGAACGTATCGCGAGGGATCTGAACCTTTGAATTTCTTTGGACACGCAGTCGTCGCCGCCTGGACCGATGACCACGCTGGGCACCTTTTGGGCAGCATGTTGCCCGATTTCGAAGCCATGGTCCGAGTGCCCTTGCTGGAAGTTCGGGATCCGGACATCCGGCGAGGGATCGAGCTTCATCACGAGACCGATCACACCTTCCACCGCACCCCCACGTTCGTCGCTCTGTGCTCGTGGGCCTTGGAGGAGATGATCGACCTCGGAGTGCGAAGGGGAACGTCACGGGCCGTGGCGCACATCGGAACCGAGCTGTTCCTCGATGGCTGGCTTGCAAAAGAGCCTGGGCACGTGGCTCCCTACGTGGCGGCGCTCGAGACCGCGCCCGACGGCGCCTTGGAATGGCAAGATCAAGGCGCCGCCTTCGAGGCGCTCCACGTGCGCCTTCGCAAGTGGGGCGCCCCCCGACACTACCAAGACCCCGAGTTCGTGCTGGCCAGGCTCGCAGACAGCCTGAGGCGAAGGCCCGTTTTGGCAGTGCGAGACGAGGAGGCACCTCGAGTCGCGAGCTTCCTCCCTTCGCTGCACCAAATGGTGGAACGCAGAGCACCCGAGCTGCTCGGGGAGCTCCGCAAAGGGCTTGGTCTTGGACACTGACATGCCCCTCGTGGAACGAAACATGACGAGCGGCCAGAGGCGCCGCCGTTATCTCAAGTGGGGGCGGATCGCCTTCACCATCGCCGCCGTCGGCTACCTCGCGACCCGAGTCGAGCCCAAGGACGTGTTGACCGCCTTCGAGCGGCTGTCTCCGGGGGCCGCGTTGTTGGCGGTGACGGTCGTGCTGCTCGGGCTTCTCTGTGGAATGGTGCGGTGGTGGCTTCTGCTCAAAGCCTACGGGGCGATCGACATTCCTCGCTGGCCGCGCATCGCACACCTGTACCTGGTGGGCCACTTCTACAACACGTACGCGCCGGGCGGCGTGGGTGGTGACGTCATTCGCGGAGTTGCAGGCCGCAAGGCCTTTGGGAATCTCGACTGGGTGGGCGCCACCAGCGGCGTGGCGGTCGTTTTCATCGAGCGTGTGATCGGCGTGTCCGCTCTGTTGGTGTTGGCTGCCGTGGCCTACTTGATTCGGCCGATTCCGGGAATCGAGCATGTGGGCCTTTTTGCGGGGCTCGGCGTGTTGGCCGCCGCAGGCACGCTGGTCGGCATCGCAATGGCTCCGCGATTGGCTCCGTTCCTTCCCGAAAAAATCGGCACGCCCCTACGTGCGCTGCCTCGCTTATTTTCGGTTTGGCCCTTCGTCCTCTCGGCGATTCTATCGATCGTCATCCACTTCGTGAACGTGATCGCGGGACATGCGATCATGCATTCTCTGGAACCCTCGGTGACCCTCGCTCAATCCGCCGTCGTGATGCCGTTGATCGCCGCGTCTGCGTTTTTTCCCCTCACGGTGGGCGGCGCCGGTGTCCGGGAAGCCGCTTTCGCAGCGCTCTATGGCGTGGTCGGAGTACCGGAAGCAAGCGCTTATGCCGCATCGTTGAGCTTTTGGGCCACCCAACTCATCACGGCAGCGATCGGCGGCGTCATCAATTTGATCGTGCCACTTTCCGGGGAACGCGGTGACTGAGCGAGTGCTCGGGTGGCCGGTCCGCTCCCGTGGCCGGAGCCCGACCGGGGCCGCGCGGCTCACGCGTCGTTTTGTCGAACGATCGACGACGCTCGGTCCAGTCGAGCCGAAGTTTGCGCCGCGACCGGTCTCTGCTGATAGTCTGTGACTCATGCGGCATCGCAGTCACGGCGATGGATCGTTTTCGGTCGACCAATTGGCCAGGTGTGGGCCTGACTGCGTTTTCGAGACCGGCGTCTTGGTCTTTCACCCCGAGAGCATCGAGCTCGGTGCCAACGTTTACATAGGCCACTACGCGATCCTCAAGGGCTACCACAAGAACAAGATGCGCATCGGCGACGGAACCTGGATCGGACAGCAATCGTTCCTTCACAGCGCGGGAGGCATCGACATCGGCTGCCGAGTCGGAATCGGGCCTGGTGTTCGAATCATCACCTCCTTACACGAGGAAGCTGGACGCACAATCCCGATTCTCGACTCGCCGATCGTGCTCGCTCCAGTGGTCATCGAGGACGATTGCGACTTGGGCGTCGGCGCCATCGTGCTGCCCGGTGTGCGAATCGGACGCGGATCGCAAGTCGGTGCCGGAGCCGTGGTCACCTCGGACGTCCCCGCCTATTGTGTTGCCGTGGGCGTCCCGGCCAAAGTCACTCGGGAGCGCCCCCGGTGAGCGAGCCGGATTTGAGCGTGGTGGTCTTTGCCTTCGATGAAGAAGCCAACATCGCTCCCGTGTTGCGTGAGCTCACATCGTGGTTGTCCGAGCACGAGCCATCGGCCGAGGTCGTCTTCGTGGACGATGGCTCGTCCGATGATACTTTCGCAGAGGCCGCCAAAGCGCTCGCGGGCTCGCGGCATCAGCTGCTTCGGCACGAACGAAACCGCGGAATCGGCGCGGCGCTCAAGACAGGGGTGCGGTCCGCCAAGGGGGCCTGGGTGACCTTCTTGCCCGCAGACGGCCAGATCGCACCGGACGCGATTGCCACTCTCCGCCGCGCGGCCGCGCGCGACCGGGCCGACGTCGTATTCAGCGTGTACGATCGCCGAGACGACGGCATCCACCGAAAGATCCTGTCCGCGGGGGTTCGGGCCCTCATTCTCGTCGTACACGGCGTGCGCATGCAGAGCGACGGCCCTTACTTGTTTCGGCGTGCATTGTTCGATCCGGACATGCTCCGACCGGACACGTTCTTTCTGAACTTCGAGTTTCCCATTCGCATGCTCGGAGCGAATGTCCCCGCGAGCGTCGTGACCATCGAGTGTCGGCCTCGCCGTTCGGGACAATCCAAGTCGACCGATTTGAGGCGCATCTACGGCGTGGCTCAAGACCTCTTGGAGCTTCGGCTTCGCCGGTTCAAGGAGTCACTCGAACACAAGGCACGAGCCTAGCTCGTCCCTGGCGTTTTCAGCCGATCACGAAGGGTGGACCTCGGCATTCCCAACGCGCGCGCGGCTGCAGACACGTTGCCGGCGTAGTGCTCCAGCGTCTCGCGGAGCACATCGGACGAAGGCTTGGGACCCAGCCCATCGCTGAGCCGCTGAAGCGTACGTTCCACGACCTCCAATTGGATGCGCGGACCATCCGTGTGCGCTGCGGCGTGCTCGAGGACGTTGCGAAGCTCTCGAACGTTTCCGGGCCACGGGTGGCAGCGCAGTCGCGCCAGAGCTTCGGCCGCGAGCTCCCGGGGGCCGACCTCGCTCGAGATCTGGGCTAGGAAGTGCGCGGCCAGCGGCTCGATCTCGTCGGAGCGTGCGCGAAGCGGCGGCACATCGAGCACCAACCGATGAATGCGATAGTACAAATCGAAGCGAAAGCGCCCATCACGCGACATCGCGTGGAGATCACGATGGGTGGCGCAGACCAGACGAACGTCGACGCGACGCTCCCCTTCGCTCCCCACACGACGCACCTGCCATGTTTCGAGCACGCGCAGCAGCCGGGTTTGCAACTCGGGCGGGAGCTCGGCCACCTCGTCGAGGAACAGCGTTCCGCCGTCGGCTTGCTCGAATGCTCCGCGATGGGCTTGCACGGCGCCGGTGAAAGCGCCTCTGGCGTGGCCAAACAGCTCGCTTTCGATGAGCTCCCTCGGTAGACCCCCTGCGTTGAGCGCCACGAAGGGGCCGCGGCCTCGAGGCCCCCGATCGTGGAGCGCGCGCGCCACGTGCTCCTTTCCAACGCCGGTTTCCCCTCGAACGAGGACCGGCCATCGCAGCGGCGCAAAGCGATCGACATCGGCCATGACCGCGCACATTGCGCCTGAAACCAGCACGGTGAAGGCCTCGGAATCGGTGTGCGCGCCCCGCCCGACCACGCGCAACTCGGTTCGCCCGATGCGAACGATGGCCCCAGGACGCAAGGGCTGGCGTACCACCCTCACCCCGTCGACCCATGTGCCGTTGGTGCTGCCGAGATCGCGTACGTAGGCTCCTCCCGCAAAGGGCTCGACGCGGCAGTGATACCGGCTCACCGCGCGATCGGACAGTACGAGGAGGTTATCGACAGCGCTCCCGATCGACAGGGGCCGATCGCCGAGGTGATGCGCCTTGGCTTCGTTGGAACGGCCCAGCACCAATGACATGCGGTGAGCCTGGCGAGAGCCCTGGCGCAAGAGCTGAGTGGCACCTTCAGGCGTCGCAAACGCGTCCGCCTTGACGCGGGTGACCGCGTATTCAGCCCCCAAACCGATCGGGACCCCGACGGGCATTAGCGAACGCCGGCCCAAGCCGGGCTGCTCGACCAAATCATATGCATAGGCCGTGCCCCCGGACGGCTGGATCAGCAGCGCCCGCGCGGGAACCCTCTCGTCGTGGATGGTGACATCGCAGCCGGGGTGCGAACCGACCTCGAGCGCCGTCTCCTCGAGCGGAAACAGCCGAATTCGCTTCCCGGCATGGCTCAGGCACAGGGCGTTGCGCACGGTCATGGAAGCGATTATCGGCCTCGAGTCCTGGTGGTTGCGCCGAGCCAGAGCGACCCTAAGCTCCGCGCAAGGTGTCCGAGAAACTGCGTGAAACGCCCCTTGCAGACGAGCATCGCGCCTTGGGTGCGCGGATGGTCCCATTTGCGGGTTGGCTGATGCCCGTCCAGTACGAGGGCATCAAGGCCGAGCACGAGGCCGTGCGAACGCGGGCCGGCCTGTTCGACGTGTCCCACATGGGCGAGATCATCGTCGAGGGTCCTCATGCCGTCGCCGAAGTGGACCAACTGGTCACCAACGACGTCTCGAAGCTTCCGGTCGGGGCTGCCCTCTACACCGTGTGCTGCAACGAGGCGGGGCACATCCTGGACGACCTGATCGTTTATCGCCTGGAAGAGGACAAGGTCCTCGTCGTTTGCAACGCCTCCAACCGCGCGAAGATCGTGGCGCACTTTGCTGCACACATCAGCCTGCAAACGCCCTGGAACGACGTCTCCGATGCGTGGGCGTTGTTGGCCCTCCAAGGGCCCAAGGCGGTCGACGTTCTGCGAGACTTGGGAGCGTCCACGGACGTTCTCGAGCTCCCCTCGTTTCACGTGGTTCGCACGACCCTCGCGGGAGTGGATCTGTGGGTCGCCCGCACGGGCTACACCGGCGAAGACGGCTTCGAGCTCTTTTGCGCCAGCGACGACGCGGTCACCCTCTGGCGTGCCTTGTTCGCCCCAGGCCAAGCCCACGGGCTTCGGCCCGTCGGGCTCGGCGCCCGGGATACGCTTCGCCTGGAGGCCAAGCTCATGTTGTACGGGAACGACATCACCGAACAGACCAATCCGTTCGAAGCGGGCCTCGGCTGGGTCGTCAAGCTCGATGCGGGCGATTTCATCGGCAAGGAAGCGCTCCAGTCCATCAAGGTAACCGGGACCGACCGCAAGCTGGTCGGGTTCGAGATGGTCGGGCGTGGAATCGCGCGGCACGGCTATCCGATCCTGGTCGATGGTCAGCGTGTCGGAGAAGTGACGAGCGGCTCCGTCGGGCCGACGGTTGGACGGAATATCGGGCTCGGCTATGTGCCCAAGACAATGAGCAAAATCGGTACCCGACTGGGCATCGAGATCCGTGGCAAGGTGGTCGATGCCGTGGTAGTGACGACCCCGTTTTACAAGAGGTGATGATGGCGACGTACCCGAGGGATCTTCAGTATACGCGCGAGCATGAATGGGCCCGCCTGGAAGGGGACTTGATTCGCGTGGGAATCACCGCGTACGCAGTCGAGCAGCTCGGCGACGTCACCCTCGTCGACATGCCTGCGACGGGCGCAGACGTGCAAGCGCAGGAACGTTTTGGGGACATCGAGTCGGTGAAAACGGTGAGCGAGCTGTTCGCGCCGGTCAGCGGCGAGATCGTCGAGGTCAACGCGGCCTTGGAATCGAGTCCCGAGCTCGTGAACGAAGGACCCTACGAGGAAGGATGGCTGATCAAAATTCGTCCTTCCGATCAAAGCGAGCTCGGCGGACTGATGGACGCGGCTCGCTACGAGGAATATCTGGGAACGCTGGATGGCTGAGGAACGCACCGGACCGTGAGATACCTTCCGCATACGGATCAGGAAATCCGGAGCATGCTCAGCCGGATCGGCGTAGAGCGGATCGATGACCTCTTTGCATCGATCCCGCAGAGCCACCGTCTGACTCGGCCACTCGATCTCGAGCCAGCGCTCGACGAGCCCCGCCTCATGCAGCATCTGACTGCGCTGGCAGGCGCCAGCCAGGGAGCGGGAATGCTTTCTTTCTTGGGTGGCGGAATGTACCAACACCACGTTCCGCCGGCGGTCGACCAGCTGCTGCAACGGAGCGAGTTCTATACGGCTTATACGCCGTACCAAGCCGAGCTCTCGCAGGGAACGCTGCAGGCGATCTTCGAGTTTCAAACCATCGTCTGCGAGCTCTTGGGAACCGACGTGGCCAACGCCTCGATGTACGATGCGGCCAGTGCGGTGGCCGAAGCCGTGCTGATGGCACGCAGAGTCAAGAGACGGTCCGGCGTCCTGGTGAGCGAGGCCCTCCACCCCGAGTACCTCGAAACGATTCGGACCTATGTGCGTGGTCTCGACGACGACGGCTCGCCAGGCTCGGTGGTCGTGGCGCCACTGGCTCCAGACGGCCGAACCGATTGGGCTCGGGCCCGCGCTTTGCTGACCGACGATACGGCGGCGGTGGTGGTGGGTTATCCCAATTTCTTGGGCTGCGTCGAGGACTTGACCGCCGCGAACGAAGTGGCCGACGCGGCCAACGCCTTGCTGATCAGCGCGACCTCCGAGCCGTACGCGCTGTCCATGCTGCAGGCCCCCGGAGCGCTCGGGGCCGACATCTGCGTGGGCGAAGGGCAAGGGCTAGCGGTCCCCGCTCAATATGGGGGGCCGGGCGTTGGCTTGTTTGGGGCGTCGCAGGAGTTCGTTCGGCAGATGCCCGGCCGATTGGTGGGCCGGACGGTCGATTCCGAAGGAAGCCCCGGGTATGTGCTGACCCTATCGACTCGGGAACAACACATCCGGCGTGAGAAGGCCACGTCCAACATTTGCACCAACCACGGCCTGATTGCGCTGGCCATGGCTATCCGAACGGCCTTGCTCGGAAGGCGCGGATTCCTCGAGGCGGGTCAGCGTTGCATGGATGCGGCCCACTACCTGCGAGCTGGAATCGAGGCTCTGGAAGGCTACGAGCTTCCCTACGCGGCGCCGGTATTCAACGAGCTCGTGATCCGGAGCAAGGGTCCGGATGCGCGAGCGCTCGTGGACCGATCCGTGCAGCGGGGCATCATTCCAGGCGTGGACCTCGGTCGGTTTCGCGATGCTTGGCGCAAAGATTTGCTCATCGCCGTCACGGAGCTCCACACGCGCGAGGATCTCGATCGGCTCCTCGATGCGCTGGCCCGCTGAGCGACGGCGCACTGCAAACCGTGGCTGGGTCGGGAGGCCGCGCACACGAGCGAGCTGCAAAAATCCAACCGGCACGAATAAACAAATTGATCCAGTGCTTGGATTTCGATCTTCATCTGTTGGATATCTTTGGCCTATATGCCTTAATCCTTGACCTGCAGACTCGCCGAGCACAACTATGAAATCAGCTTGCACAGCGCACCGAGCAGGTGGAAACTCGCCCCGCTTCGCGAAGCTAGCGTTCGAACGGACGCGGTTGCGGAGGCTGCAATATGGCTCAACAGCGACGAATCTCATTCATCCACTTTCGAAGCGAACCGGACTGCGCGCCGATGGCTTGGGAAGACATCTGCAGTGAGTCGACGTGGCAGGGACATTGGGTCGCGCTCGACGATTGCGCGTACAACGAGGCCGGAGAGACCACGGCTGGCCTGGTCGTGGACTACGACGAGAACTTGGCTGACCTTTGCGCCCGACTGAGCGCCGAACGGCGCAAGCGATGCTCGGTCATGTACTGTCCGAGCTCCGAATCGGCCGCGTAGCGTCCGTCACGGCCCCTGGCCGGGTTTGGCGGGCGGGTCGTCCTGGTCCCACGGATGGGTTTGTTCCTCGACCACGGCGGGCTCCTCGGCCCCAGTGCATCGATCCGGCTCTCCGCGACGCAGCTTGACCGCATTCCAGGGACCCCCACCGGTGAGGTCCTCGCCCATGCCCCACTCGCCCTGGATGTATTGATCGCCATCGTCGCCGATTTGGATGCGGAAATAACCTCGTCCACGACGCACTTGCGGCTTCCCGGCGACGAGCTCCCTCCGGTCCTCCCACTGAAAGATCAACAGATCCCCTTCGACCGTGCCTTGGATCCGGCCCGCTCGCTCGTGCTTGACGTAATCGCCGACGACCTGATTACCGCTCTGGCACAAATGCATGTTCCCGTATTGGGGGGACTGCCAGACGCCGTAAAAGCTGGCTCCAGTGGGGAGCGAGCCAGGCTTGGGCTTTTGGGAGCCGCCGCAAGCCAAAACGAGCCCGAGGCACAGCCCGACCGCGATGTGCGTTGCCTTCATCGAGTCCCTCCTTCCAAACACGATAGTCGACCGGCGCCAGAAAGGGCAATTTCGACTGCTCAGCGGATGCGGGGGATGGAAATGGCGTGATAAAGGACCGAGGGTTCCTCGGAGATCACCAGCACCAGGTCCCAGAGGCTCTCGAACAGCGCGCTCCTCGGTAGTCGTAGGTGCGCGGCGGGTGCAGGAGGCTCCAGGCGGTATTCGGCGATGACCGCCGGGCGCGCTCGCGCCCGAAGAC
>JASFKY010000081.1:0-12699 GCA_050118395.1 Myxococcales bacterium
CCCATGATGCTAGCATTGCGATTCCACGGGCCTTGGACTAAACGGCACCACGATGCCCTTGAAAGTCATTCAGTGGAGCACGGGTAACGTGGGGCGCTATGCACTCCGCGCCATCCTCCAACATCCGGAGCTCGAGTTGGTCGGTCTTTTCGTCAGCTCCGAAGCCAAAGAGGAAAAGGATGCAAGCGAGCTCTGTGGGCTCGATGCCCCCGTCGGCATCAAGGCCACTCGAGATGTCGATTCGCTGCTCGCCCTCGATGCCGACTGCGTCTGCTACACGGCGGACGCCGGCATGCGTCCCGGAGATGCGATCGACGACATGGCTCGCATTTTGGCTTCCGGAAAGAACGTGGTCTCGTGTTCCATGGTGGGGCTCGTCCATCCGACGACGCTCAACGACTTGTTCACCGAGCGACTGAGCCGCGGCTGCGAAACCGGAGGCACGTCGTTTTTGACTTCGGGCATCGATCCGGGCTTCGCCAACGACACCCTGCCGCTGGTTCTGTCGGGCCTTTCCGAGCATTGGAGCGAGATCCGCATTCAGGAAATCATCAACTACGCGACGTACAATCAGCCGGAAACGATCGTCGAGATCATGGGCTTTGGTAAACCTTTGGAGCACACGCCCCTTCTGCTGATGCCAGGGATGCTGACCTTCGCATGGGGAGGGACCCTGCGACTTTTGGCCGAAGGCGTCGGGCTGGAGCTCGATGAGATTCGCGAGGTTCACGAGCGCCGCCCCACCTCGAAAACGATGCATCTCGGTCCCTATCGCATCGAGGAGGGAACGACCGGAGCCCTTCGCTTCGAGGTACAGGGAATCGTCGACGGCCGACCTGCATTGGTCGTCGAGCACGTGACCCGCCTCGATGACGATCTCGCTCCGGAGTGGCCGAAGAGCCACGGGTCGTACCGCGTCCTCATCGAGGGCGTCCCCAAGATGCGCGTGGAATACGAATTCGAAGATGAGCACGGCGATCACGCCGTCGGTGGCGTCATTCTCACTGCAACTCGAATCGTGAACGCCATCCCTGCCGTTTGCGCCGCGCCAGCCGGTCTGTTGTCGGCGCTCGATCTGCCGCTCATCACGGGCAAAAGTCTCTACAGACCGCGTGGTTGAAGGTGCACGTATTCGTCTCGGTCATGGTCACTGTGGTGCTCGCGGCCATCCCGGCACGTCCAGTGAGCGCTCAGAGTGCGCCGCCGATAGCCGTAGATGAAGACGAAGACGAAGCCGAACCTCGAGTACCCCCCACGCGAATCGATGCCAAGTATCGAGCGACTCTGACCAAGCCTCCGCGGGTCGAATGGTCCTTATACGCCGAGCTCGGGTTTCTGGCGGTAGCGAGTCACATCGTTCAGCTCAGCAAGGATGGCACCCACTTCGACTACCGTTCGGAGGGTGGGCAAGACGTACTCTTTCCGTTCTTTCGGCTGAGCACCGACGTGAAGTTCAATGGGCGGCACACCCTGGTTTTCTTGTACCAGCCGCTGAAGCTCACGGGGGAAACCGTCCTCAGCGAGGATACCGTATTCGACGGTATCGTTTTCCCAGCGGGCACTCCTTTGAACAGCACCTATGGGTTTCCTTTTTGGCGACTCAGCTACCTCTATGACTTCCTCCGCCGTCGCGGCGACGAGGTCTCGATTGGATTCGGACTGCAAATCCGAAACGCCACGATCACGTTCACCTCTGCCGACGGCACGCTTCGCGCAGACCGCCGAGACGTGGGCCCGGTGCCCCTGCTGAAGTTCCGCGGACGTTGGACTTTCGACAGCGGGGTGTGGTGGGGAACGGAGATCGACGGCATCTACGCTCCGATTAGCGGGATCAATGGAAGCGACGAGAAGATCACGGGCGCCTTGCTCGATGCGAGCCTGCGCGTGGGATACGATTTCCTCAAGCGGGTCTCGGGTTTTTTGAACGTGCGCTATTTGGGCGGCGGGGCGCAAGGCACGCAGAAGAACCCGAGCCCGCCGAGCGACGGCTATACCAAGAACTGGTTGCATTTCATCACGGTCAGCCTCGGCTTCGAGCTTCGTGCCGTCCCGTAAACGGCTCCGTCAGTCCAGCCGCTCGATCACTGCAGCCATCCCTTGGCCTCCGCCAACGCACATCGTTTCGAGGCCATAACGACCGCCGCGTGACTGAAGATTGTGAATCAGAGTCGTCATGATGCGTGCGCCGGTCTGTCCGAACGGATGCCCCAAAGCAATCGCTCCGCCATTGACGTTGAGCTTTTCCATGGGCACGCCGAGCTCGCGGGCCGATGGGATGACTTGTGCAGCAAACGCTTCGTTGATCTCTACGAGATCGATGTCGCTCATCGTGAGACCTGCGCGTTGGAGCGCCTGCTTACTGGCCTCCACGGGTCCCAAACCCATGATCTCCGGGTTCAAAGCGGAGACACCCGTCGACACGATCCGCGCCAGAGGCTTGATTCCGAGCTCGTCGGCTCGCTTGTCGCTCATCACGATGACGGCGGCGGCGCCGTCGTTGAGTGGGCAGGCATTGCCCGCGGTCACCGTTGCGCGGTTGCCCATTTGTTCCAGCAACACCGGCTTCAGCCCCGCTAGCTTTTCGACGGTCGTTCCGTGACGAGGGCAGTCGTCGGAGTCGACCACTTTGCCACTGGGCGTCGTGACCGGCGTGATCTCTTCGGCAAAGAAGCCGGCCTTCTGCGCGGCTTCGGCACGTTGCTGCGAAAGGGCGGCGAATTCGTCCTGCGCTTCGCGCGAGATCGCCACGTATTGAGCGACGTTTTCCGCGGTTTGCAGCATCGTGATGTAGACGTCCGGCAGTCCCGGGGCTGGTTCCCAGTTGCCGCGGTCCGGGGACATGTATTCGGCCATGCGTACTTGAGCGGCACCGAATTTCGAGTTTTTGGTGTTCTCCATCCCATCCGCTTTGCCCAAGGCGAAGCGGCTGACGCATTCGACGCCCGCGGCAATGAACACGTCGCCTTCACCAGCTTTGATCGCGTGTGCCGCCATCCGGATGGTCTGCAAAGACGAAGAGCAGTAGCGGTTGACGGTAGTGCCCGGACAGTCGACACCTGAGAGGAGGCTTACCACGCGAGCTATGTTGTAACCCTGCTCGCCTGCCGGCTGCGCGCAACCGAGCATCAGGTCTTCGACCGTGGATGGATCCAAATTCGGAACTTTGGCGAGCGCCGCTTCGACCGCAATGGCCGCCAGGTCATCGGGACGCATCTCGGTCAACGAGCCCTTGAAGGCTCGACCGATGGGAGTTCGCGCAGTGGAGACGATTACGGGTTCGGTCATGGTCACTCCTCGATGAACATCGAATTTTGAGCCTCGCGCAGGGCGTTTTTCAAGACTTTTCCAGTTGCGTTACGGGGCAGGGGTTCCGCGCGGAATTGCCAACGAGTCGGCACCTTGAAGTATGCGAGTGCATCCCCGACCCACTGTGCGAGCTCGTGGCTAGAGACGTCCTGGCCTTCTTCCAAGACGACGATGGCTTGCACCTCTTGACCGAGCTCCTCGTGATCGACCCCGACGACCGCCGCCTCGGCCACGCAAGGATGGGCTTCGAGTCGCTGCTCGATTTCGAACGGGAAGACGTTTTCTGCGCCGCGGAGGATCAAATCACGCTTGCGCGATGCGATGTACAGTTTTCCATGCTGGAAACGGCCCACGTCGCCCGTGTTGAGCCAGCGCCCGGGCTTGATGACTGCTTTGGTCGCGGACGGATCCTTCCAGTACTCGAGCATGACCAGCGGCCCGCGAAGATGGATCTCACCTTCCTCGCCTTCGGGAACCGGTCGGTCGTGCTCATCGCGAATTTCGATTTCCACGATGGGAACGGGCCGTCCCACGGACTCTGGATCTTCGTGCAGCTCTTCACCGGCGTTGAGTGTCGCGAATGCCGTGCCCTCGGTCAGCCCGTAGCCCACACCCATGGTGTGGTCGCATTGCGGAAACAGCGCTCGGGCCTTTTCGAGCAAATGCGCGGGAATCGGCGAGCCACCGCCGCCTACCGAGCGGAACGAGCTGAGGTCGGCTTCCCGAGCCCTGGGATGGTTGAGCAAGCGATGCAAAACGGTCGCGGTGTAGCCCCAACCCGTCACCTTCTCGCGTTCGATCAGATCGAGGGTCGTCTCTGGATCGAATCGCCCCATGGGCCATACCGTTTTCGCGCCGCCAGCCAGTGCAGTCACCGCCGCGCAATGCAATCCCGATACGTGGAAAAGCGGGCTGGTGACCAGGATGCTATTGGCGAGCTGCGGAAGCTCCGCTTGCGTGGGATTCGCCATCATCAAGCGTGCGCCATGAAAAAAGCTCACCATGATCATGTTGGTCACGTTGCCGTGCGTATGCACGACGCCCTTGGCACGGCCCGTGGTGCCGCTGGTGTAGAGCATGATCGCGGGATCGTGCTCCGCAATCGGTTGGGAGGGGAGGGCCGCTTCGGGATAGGCGTCGAGCAAAGCGTCGAATTCGTCCTCCACGATGAGGAGTGGCACGCCGACGTCGCCCTGGATGCGGCGGGCCCGCTTTCGATCGGCGATCAAAAGCTTGGGCGCACTGTGTCCCACGGCATAGCGAATCTCTTCTTCCGTCCACCAGCCGTTGAGCCCCACGCACATCGCGCCGAGGCTGACGCTTGCCCAAAACGAGATGACCCACTCCGGACAGTTTGCAGCCAAAACGGCTACTCGGTCGCCCGGACGCACGTTGAAACGATCGGCGAACGCAGCCGCAGCGCTTGCCACGAGCCTTTCATGGTGGCCGAAGGTGTATCGACGCTCGTGCGGTCCGTCTCGGAACACCATGTATTCAGCGTCCGGGAACTCGCGTGCTCTCATCAAGACGTCCCGAAGCGAACGCGCTCGCTTGGAAAACACTTTCACGCGCTCACCGAGCACCTCCTCCTCGGCGAGCTCGAATGGGGACCCCGGCGCCAGCAGCTGGGCTTCGACCGCGGCCATCCGCTCGCTTTGGGGTGTGAGCGCGCTCATGGACCCAAACCAATCGCTGGAAACTTCTCCTGTAGCATTCGACGAAGCCAGGCCTCTGCGGAAGGGACCTCGCCAAATACCTTCACCGGAATCGGGCTCGGCGTCACCCAGGAAATCGCCGTCCATAGGCCCTGTTGAAGGGGGCTCGCGAAAACCAGCGCACCCCCGGCGCAGTTGATCTTGAGGTGCTGTCGATCTCGGCCGATCCATTCGGTGATCTCTTTGCGCTGAGTCGCCGGCACCCGGCCGACCTCCCGTGCATCGATCACGACGGCATAGGGCTCACCGCGTCGAGCCCACTCCGACATGATGTCGATGTGTCGCTGCCACTCCGCATCATCGCACAAGCCTCGGTAGGTCATCCGCATGAGCGGTTTGTCGCGTTCGTCGAATAGGACTTGGCCCATGTTTTCTCGGTTGTCGAGTCTACTCAGCGGGGTGGACGTCTACAACGTGTAACCTCCGTCGACGAAGAGGGTCTGCCCGGTCACGTAGCTTGCGCGGCTCGACGCCAAGAATACGACGGCATCAGCTACTTCTTCGGGCTTTGCAAAACGCCGTAGCGGCGTGTTGCGAATCGCGGCGTCGAGCCATGTTTGGCTCAACTCGCCTCGCTCGACGAGCTCGACGAACATGCCCGCGTCGACGACGCCGACTGCCACGCTGTTGGCGCGAACCCCGTAGCGTCCTTCTTCCCGTGCTATCCCCCGCACCAGCGCCTCGATCGCTGCCTTCGGTGCGACGGACAGAACGTCTCCCGGTGGAAACCGTCTGAGCCCAGCCGAGCTGACGAAGACGATCGAGCCCCGGCTATTGCGGAGGTGGGGCAGGGCAGCGTGCGCCACGTGAAAGAAGCCATTGACGTCCCAGTTCATCGTGTCACTCCACTGTTGTGGGGTGAGCTCGCTGATGTAGGGTTGATCGATCCGTGTGCCCGCAGCGTGAGCGATCGTGTGAATCGGTCCATGCGCCTTCGACACTTCCTCCACACACGCGGCAACCGATTCCAAATCTCCGAGCTCCACGCCGTGGATCGAGCATTCGCCGCCGTGCTCCCGAATCTCTTGCGCTACCGCTCGTGCAGCGTCCTGGTTCTGCCGGTAGGTGATGGCGATCCGGGAGCCGGCAGCGGCCAAGCGTCGCGCAATGGCGCCTCCGATGCCGCCACTTCCGCCTACCACCAAGGCGCTGCCGTCGGGAAAATCAGGCACGGACGCGTTCTCGAAGCTCGAACTTCATGACCTTGCCGGTGGCATTGCGGGGAAGGGCATCGACGATTTCCACCCGCCGGGGGACCTTGAAATTGGCCATGTGCGCTCGGCTCCACGCGACCACCTCGTCTTCCGTCAGCCCGTTTCCCGGGGCCGGAACCACGAACGCCATGCCCACCTCTCCCAATCGCTCGTCTGCAACGCCGATCACGGCAACCTCTGCGACGCCCGGCATCGTCAACAAGATGTTCTCGATTTCGGCCGGATACGCATTGAAGCCCCCCACGATGAACATGTCTTTCAACCGATCGGTGATTTTCACGTAGCCACGTTCGTCTAGGGTGCCGATGTCGCCCGTGTGGAGCCAACCTCGTTCATCGATCGCCTGCTTGGTCTCTTCGAGGGCGTCGAAGTAGCCCTTCATGACGTTATAGCCGCGAACCACGATCTCTCCGGGCTCGTTGGGCGGAAGCGGGTTTCCGGCGGTGTCGACGACTCGTACCTCCACATCGGGAATCGCGCGGCCGCTGGTCGTCGCGATGGTCTCCGCATCGTCGTCGAGCCTGCACATGGTCACGACCCCGCAGCTTTCCGTCAGCCCGTACGCGGTGATGACGGTTTCGAAGCCCAGCTCTCGCTTCATCCGGCGGATGAGCTCGACCGGAATGGCAGCCGCCCCCGTCACCGCCAACCGGAGGCTCGAGATATCGTAATCTTCGCGTTTGGGGTGTAAGAGCAGCGATTGATAGAGAGCGGGAGGTCCCGGAAGCATCGTGATGCGATCGTCTTGGACGCGCCGCAACACCACATCGACGTCGAAGACAGGCTCTGGAAAAATCATCGCGCCCCGAATCAGCGCCGAGAGCCATCCTGCCTTGTAGCCGAAGCTGTGGAAGAAGGGCAACACGATCAAATAGCGGTCGCTTTCCCTCAGTCCGACGATCGAGCTCCACTGATCGAAGACGCGTAGATTCTGGGCGTGGGTGCACATCGCACCCTTGGGCTGACCCGTAGTTCCCGAGGTGAAGAGGATGTCCGCGAGGTCGTCCGGGCGCACCGACGCCGCACGCACGCGAGCCGCCTCCGCGCCGGTCGACGCTGCACGCGCGAGAAATTCGCCGTAGCTCGAGGTGCCTTGCGGGCACTCTCCCCGGAACACGATCACGTGCGCCAGCTCCGGAAGCTCGGCGTCGCATTCGCGAAGCAACGCCACGTAGTCGACTTGGAGAAAGCCGGTGACGGTGAACAGCGCTTTGGCCCCGCTCTTGCGCAGCAAATAGGCCGCCTCGATTCCCTTGTAACGGGTGTTGATCGGCACCATCACCCCGCCCACCGTGTGAATCGCGAGCGCGCAGACGATCCATTCCCACATGTTGGGAGCCCAAATGGCGACTCGATCGCCCTTGTGGATGCCGATGGCCAAGAGGGCGCGCGCGGCCTCGTCCACTCGCGACGCCAGCTCGGCAAAGCTCAAGGAGAGCGCCCCGTCGACGATGGCCGGTCGGTCCGCCAACCTGGCAGCTTGTGTTGAAACGAGCTCGGGGATCGTATCCGGCACTTGCGGGTGATATCCCCAAGCCAGGACGGGAGCAATGGGCGTCGTGGGTGACGATGCGTGTCAGGCCCCCCGTTTCGGGATTGACGGACCCTCGAACACGGTCATAGTTGGGCCCGTTCCCGGGCAGGTCGAAATTTTTATGAGGTTTCCTCACGTCTGACAGGCCTATGCACACCAACCGGGATTGGGATCTCACGCCAACCTACGAGTCGGAGCGGCTGCGGATCGACGCGGCCCATTCGCCGCTGGTTTTTTATGACATGAAGCTGCCCAGGCAGATTCGCGACGACGAGATCGAGCGGATGCTGAGCGTGGCGGACTTCCGCATCGATCGAGGGCAGGCTTTCGCGGGGTTGGTGCGCCATGAACGGGGTACCGGGGTCATCTCGGCGCGCCATCGCCGAAGATTCGCGGATTGGATCGAAGAGCGCGGCGAGCAGCTCGACCGCGATGACCTGGTCGTGGTCATCGTGATGCCCGAAGCAATCTTTCGAGCCGTGCTTCGGGTGGTGTATCGATTTCGGACTCCAGCGCTTCGCACCATCACCCGGCCGGACGTCCCGAGCGCGACCGACGCCATCCGCGTCGAGCTGGCGCGTATGGGGCAGCCCGTCACGGAAGAGATCGATGCCTTCCTGACGACGCTCGCGGGGGGGCAAGCGTCTGCGCCGGCTTGACCGGGGGACTGAAACGCGTTTCACTTCCGCCCTGCCAGCGAGGAACGCGTTGTGGGCATTTCGCATGAAATCATTGATGGAATCGCCGAAATCACGGTTGACTATCCACCGGTGAACGCCATTCCCGTCAAGGGATGGTTCGAGCTTGCCGAGGTCCTCACCGCGGCCGGCCACGACGCAGACACCCGAGCGGTCATCCTTCGGGCCGAGGGTCGCGGCTTCAACGCGGGCGTCGACATCAAGGAAATGCAGCGCACCGAAGGCTTCGATGCCTTGCTTGGCGCCAATCGCGGCTGCTGGGAGGCGTTCAAGGCGGTGTACGAGTGCAAGGTTCCGGTCATCACCGCCGTTCATGGCTACTGCGTAGGGGGCGGCATTGGGCTGGCCGGAAACTCCGACATTCTCATTGCGGCCAAGGGGACCAAGTTTTCATTGCCCGAGGTCGACCGCGGTGCGTTGGGTGCGGCTACGCATCTGGCGCGCCTGGTGCCCCCTTTGAAGATGCGAGCGATGGTCTTGACTTGCGAGCCCGTCACGGCCGAGGAGCTTCATGCTTGGGGCTCGGTGTACGCGGTCGTCGAAACCGATCAGCTCGCGAACAAAGCCCGAGAAGTCGCCCGGACCTTCTCCAAGAAGATTCCGAGAGTGGTGCGGGTCGCCAAGGAATGCCTGAACAACATCGATCCCATCGACGTGAACCGCTCGTATCGCTTCGAGCAGGGTTTTACCTTCGAGCTCAACTTGGCGGGTGTGGCGGACGAAGCGCGGGATGCGTTTGTCGACAAACGCGACCGCGGCACAGACGAAAAGTGAGGAGGCTTCGTGGGCGACAAGCGTATGACGGTGGATGAAGCCGTCGCCGAGGTCGAGCATGGCATGACGATCGGGATCGGCGGCTGGGGGTCCCGGCGCAAGCCGATGGCCTTCGTGCGTGCGCTGGTACGCAAGGGCGTTAAGGACCTCACGGTGGTTTCTTACGGCGGTCCGGACGTCGGCATTCTCTGTGCTACGGGTCAGCTGAAGAAGGTCATCTACGGCTTCGTTTCTCTGGACTCGATTCCCCTGGAGCCGCATTTTCGCAAAGCCCGACAGACAGGAACCGTCGAGGCGGTCGAGCTCGACGAAGGGATGTTCCTGCTGGGGCTTCGCGCGGCGGCACAAAGGCTTCCCTTTTTGCCGACCCGCGCAGGACTTGGATCCGACGTCATGACGATCAACCCGCATCTCAAAACCGTCCGATCTCCCTACGGTGACGGCGAAGAGCTCGTGGCCGTCCCCGCTCTGAACGTCGATGTGGCGTTCATTCACATGAATCGGGCGGATGCCGCGGGAAACGGCCAGTCACTGGGACGGGATCCTTATTTCGATCACCTGTTTTGCATGGCCGCCAAGAAGGCTTACATGAGCTGCGAAAAGGTCGTTTCCACCGAGGAGCTGGTTCGCGGCGGCCCGCTTCAAAGCTTGCAGATCAACCGCATGATGGTGCACGGCGTGGTGGAGGCGCCGCACGGCGCACACTTCACGGAATGTCCTCCGGACTACGCCCGGGACGAGGCGTTTCAGAGGGAATACGCCGCGACTGGAGGCGACGATGGGGCGTGGCAATCCTTTCGCGCCAAGTACCTCGATGTGAGCGAGTCCGATTATCGAAAGGCGGTAGCCTCGTGAGTGTCGGCGCCAAGGAGGCAACCCGCGCGGACATCTGCGCGCTGGCCGTGGCAGAGTGCTTCCGTCACGACGGCGAAATCTTGGTGAGCGCCATGGGCACCATGCCCAGCCTGGGCGCTCGACTGGCCAAGGCCAGCTTTAGCCCCGATCTCTTGATGACCGATGGCTTCAATTTGCTCGTTCGAAACGCGTTGCCCCTGGGGGTGGAGCCGTCGGAAGGCGACATCGAGGGCTGGATGCCCTTCGGTTCCGTGTTCGAAACGCTGTGGTGGGGCCGGCGGCACGTGATGATGGGAGCCTCGCAAATCGACCAATACGGAAACCAAAACATTGCGTGCATCGGTTCCTGGGAGCACCCCAAAGCACAGTTGCTCGGCGTGCGAGGGGCGCCGGGCAACACCATCAACCACGTAACGAGCTACTGGGTTCCAAACCACAATCGGCGCGTGATGGTTCCCAAGGTCGACGTGGTGAGCGGAGTCGGTTACGACCGGGCCGCGACCCTCGGGTCGGAGTCCAGCCGGTTCCACGAGATCCGGCGCGTGATCACCAATCTCGGGGTGTTCGATTTCGAGACACCGGACCATCGGATGCGTCTGGTGTCCTTGCATCCTGGCGTGGAGCGCCAGGAGGTCCTCGACAACACGGGCTTCGATCTGGTGATCGGAGACCACGTGGGAATCACCCCGACTCCTTCGGAAGAGTTACTGGGGCTGTTGCGCCAGCTCGACCCAAGGGGATATGCGCAAAAGGAAATCGCAGCATGAGCGCGGAAAAGCGAGCCACGAAAACGACCGCGAAGAAGCGAAAGTCGGCCTCCAAAGGCAAGACCCGACGTTCCAGCACGAGGGCTGCTGCCTCCACGCCGGCCAAGGCCGAGACCAAGTCGAAGCCCAAATCCTCGAAGACCACGGCCAAGAAGCGGGTGTCCAAGCGCAAAGCCAAACCTCGGGTTCGCGCGGCGGAGACTGCCAGAAAAGAGCGCGCCGCGACGCACTCCGTGTTGCGCACGCGGATCTGCGAGATGTTCGAAATCGAATATCCGATCATTCAGACGGGCATGGGATGGGTCTCCGGGGCCAGCCTCACCTCGGCGACCAGTCAGGCGGGAGGCTTGGGCATTTTGGCCGCGGCTACGATGACGTTTCGCGAGCTACAAGAGGCCATTGCAAAGCTCAAGGAAAGAACCGACAAGCCCTTTGGTGTCAACCTGAGGGCCGACCAGGCAGACGTCATGAAGCGGGTCGATCTTCTCATTCGCGAGAAGGTTCGGGTGGCCAGCTTCGCGCAAGCACCCGGCGAGCGCGTCGTCAAGACGCTCAAGGATGCCGGCGTGTTCACGATGCCGACGATTGGCGCACGGCGCCACGCCGAAAAAGTGCAGGCTTGGGGCGTCGATGCCGTGATCGCACAGGGGCAGGAAGGTGGTGGCCATACTGGACAGATCCCGACCTCCATTCTCATCCCCGACGTGACTGCCGCCGTGGACATTCCCGTCGTGGCCGCGGGAGGCTTTCGCGATGGTCGAGGTCTCGTCGCCGCCATGGCATTGGGCGCCGAAGGCATCGCCATGGGCACACGCTTCTTGCTGACCAAGGAAAGCCAAGTACCGGATCACGTGAAGCAAATGTACCTCGATACCAAGCCCAACGGCACCGTCGTCACCAAGGCGGTGGATGGTTATCCGCAGCGCGTGATTCGCACCCGTCTCATCGATCAGCTCGAGAAGGCCAGCGTATTCACTCGTTTTCCACGCGCTGCGCTCAATGCGCTATCGCTCATGCGCGTCACCGGGACCTCTTTGCCCGAGCTGATGGAGGAGGGCCTGGCGATGCGGCAGAATCAGGAGCTGACCTGGTCTCAGTTAGCCATGGCTGCCAACGCGCCGATGCTGACCAAGGCATCGATGGTCGATGGCAAGGTGGAAGCTGGAATCTTGCCCACGGGACAAATCGCCGGCGTCATCGACGAGATTCCGACCGTTGCGGATCTGCTGCAACGAATCATGCGCGAAGCGCGAGAAACGCTCGAGCGCTTGGGTACCTGAGGTCAGAGCATGGATCTCGACTTCACCGATTCCGAGAATTCGTTTCGCGATGAGTGTAGGGCATGGCTCGAAAAGAACGCGCCGCGAGAGGCGCTTCCTTCGGGCGATACGAAGGACGGCTTTGCCCGTCACCTCGAATGGGAACGACAGCTCTTCGATGCGGGGTGGGCTGCGGTTTCATGGCCCAAGCAGTACGGCGGGCGGGAAGCTTCGCTAGTGCAATGGCTGATCTTCGAGGAGGAGTATTATCTCGCGGGCGCGCCGAACCGAGTCACTCAGAACGGCATTTTCTTGCTCGCGCCCACGCTCTTCGAGTTCGGAACCGAGGAGCAGAAAGAGCGAATTCTTCGGCCGATGGCGCGTGGCGACATCACCTGGGCGCAGGCTTGGTCGGAACCGAATGCGGGCAGTGATCTCGCAGCGCTGAAAAGCACGGCTCGAAGGGTGGATGGCGGCTGGCGGCTGAGCGGACAAAAGACCTGGTCCACGCGTGCTGCATTTTGCGACATGGCCTACGGGCTCTTCCGCACCGATCCGAGTCAGGCTCGGCATCGAG
>JASFKY010000082.1:0-12507 GCA_050118395.1 Myxococcales bacterium
ACCACTGTCCAACTCGTCACGGATGAGGAGCTGAATCGCCTACCTCCGCTCGAGCCCGCGCCCCGACTTCAGAGAGTATCCAATCATCATGGGTGGCACATCGAGGCCATCGTTCCCGTCAATCATCACGGTCGCACCGTGGCCGCCCTTCGTATCGCACGACAACTTCCAGACGAAAGACGAGACTTTGCATCCATCTTGCAGCTGCAGGCGGGCACCGCTGTACTGACGGCTCTCCTGTCGGGGCTCATCGTGTTCATCCTGAGCGCCTGGCTGGTCGGTCGCCCCATCGCAAAGCTCTCGAACCTCGCCAGACGGGTTGCCGAAGGGGATTTCACGCCGCGAAGCGACGTCGACCAACCCGATGAGATCGGTGAGCTCGCAAACGAGCTCAACGCGATGACCGACCGACTCGCGGAGAGTCATCAGAACGTGCGATCCGAGCGGCGTGCCAGGACCGAGGCGCTCGAAAAGCTGAGACATGCAGACCGTCTCAGCACGGTTGGAAGGCTGGCCTCCGGCATGGCCCACGAGCTCGGCACACCGCTGAACATCGTCTCGGGGCGAGCCATGATGATCGCCTCGGACGATACGCTTCCACAAGAAGCCGTCGAGAATGCCCAGAGCATCGTGGACCAATCTCAACGCATGACGGACATCATCAGGGACGTGCTCGACTTCGCGAGGCGCAAAGAGCCCGAAAGAGTCGATGTCCGCATTGGAGACGTGCTGGAGCACGCCGTGTCGCTCATGGAGCCGATTTGCGAAGACAGGAAGGTCGATGTCGTGGTGTTGGGCCGTGGAAACATCACGGCACGAATCGACCCTGGAAAGGTGCTACAAGTGCTCACGAACCTCATGATGAACGCGGTTCATGCGATGCCCGAGGGTGGCACCATTACGCTCCGCGTGGACCGCGAGCACGTCGAGGACCCCAAAGATCGACACGCTGCCAAAGGTGACTTCGTCAAGATCTCGGTCGAAGACGAAGGGGTGGGAATCGCCCCGGAAAGGCTAGGAGAGATCTTCGATGCATTTTTCACTACCAAGAAGGAGGGGGAAGGCACCGGTCTGGGCCTGAGCGTATGTCACGGCATCATGAGGGAGCACGGCGGCTGGATCGAAGTGCAGAGTGAGGTGGGACGAGGCAGCCGCTTCACGATCTTCTTGCCCGAAAGAGGGGAGCCATGAGCAGTTCCGTATTGGTCGTCGATGACGATCGCAAGATGTGCGAGCTGATCGAAACCGATCTCGAAAAACGTGGCTACGAGGTCGAGTGGCTCACCCGCGGCGAAGAGGCTGTGGAGCTCATCGGCCAAAGAGATTTCGACGCGATCATAGCCGACCTCAACCTCGATAAGATGAGCGGGCTCGACATATGCAAGTTCGCAGCCGAGAATCGACCGGACGTTCCGGTGATCGTGATCACCGCCTTCGGAGACATGCGGTCTGCGATTGCCTCCATTCGCGCTGGAGCCTACGACTTCATCAACAAACCGATCAAGCTCGATGCCCTGTCACACACCCTGGAGCGCGCCATTCAGCACCGCGAGCTCCGCGAAGAGGTAAAACGGCTTACGGAGGAAGTCCGCCGCTCCAAGGGTGTCGGCAAGTTGATCGGTCGGAGCCCGCCCATGATGAAGGTCTACGACCTCGTCCAGCGAGTCAGTGAAACCGATTCGTCGGTTCTGCTCACTGGTGAGAGTGGTACCGGCAAAGAGTTGGTGGCCCGAGCGCTGCATACCGAGAGCGACCGAGCCGACATGCCATTCATCGCCCTCAACTGTGCCGCGGTGCCAGCCAACCTGCTGGAGAGCGAGCTGTTCGGTCATGTGCGCGGCGCTTTCACGGACGCCAAATCATCCCGCAAAGGTCTCTTCGAGCGTGCCAACAAAGGCACGGTGCTGCTCGACGAGATCGGCGAAATGCCGATGGAAATGCAGCCCAAGCTGCTGCGTGTCTTGCAGGAGCGAAAAGCGCGGCCGGTCGGAGGGAGCACCGAGATTCCGTTCGATACTCGGATACTCGCCGCGACCAACCGAGATCTGGAAACCGACGTCGAGGAGGGGCGCTTCCGCGAAGACCTATACTATCGTCTCAACGTCGTCGAAATTCACGTTCCCCCGCTACGAGCACGCGGCAACGACATTCTGCTTTTGGCCCAGCACTTTTTGCAGGAGCTCAGCGAGCGAATGGAAAAACCGGTCAAGGGCATCACCAGCGAAGCCGCGAGGAAGCTGCTCGACTACGACTGGCCAGGAAACGTGCGGGAGCTGGAAAATGCAATGGAACGTGCGGTGACCTTGACCCGGTTCGAGCGAATCACCGTGGACGATTTGCCGGACCGAATCAGCAAGCATGAGAGCACGCGGATCAGCCCGGTCGACGTGGATGCAGGACAGGTTTTGACGCTGCAGGAGCTCGAAAGGCGCTACATCGAGCGAGTGCTGAAGGCCGTGGGCGACAACAAAACCCGGGCTGCCAAGTTGCTCGGCCTCGACCGGCGCACGCTCTACCGAAAGCTGGAGCGTTACGACAAGCAAGGATCGTGACCGTTTCGCTCGAAACCATTCGCCATGCTCACGCGCGCATTGCCTCGAGCATCGTGCGCACTCCGTTCGAGCTCTGTCAGACGCTGTCTTCAATTACGGGCTGTCGCCTCCATTTGAAGCACGAGAACCAACAATTCACCGCCTCGTTCAAGGAGCGGGGCGCCTTGAATCGGCTCCTCGATTTCACCGAGATCGAGCGTACACGTGGAGCCATCGCCATGTCCGCGGGCAACCATGCTCAAGCGCTCGCCCATCACGGCAAGCGACTGGGCATTCCGGTGACCATCGTAATGCCACGAACGACGCCGAACTCGAAGGTGGAGCAGACTCGCGCACATGGCGCCGAAGTGATTCTCCATGGAAGCCAGTTCGACGAGACGAGGGCTTTCACCAAAGAGTTGGCGGCCGAGCGCGGTCTCACGCTAGTGCATCCGTACGACGATCCAGCGGTCATCGCGGGCCAGGGAACGCTCGGCCTGGAGATGCTGGAAGCCGGGTATCGCATTGATCTGCTGCTGGTGCCCATCGGAGGTGGGGGTCTGATCGCGGGCATTGCCGTCGCCGCCAAGGCTCTCTTACCGGGAATTCGCGTCATCGGCGTGCAAAGCGAACGGTACCCCACCGCGCATCACCTTTTTCACGGCCTCGATCCAAGCGACGTGCCCGATCACGACACCGTCGCCGACGGCATCGCGGTCAAGTCTCCTGGCACCCTCACGATGGATCTGATTCGCACTTACGTCGACGACATCGTGCTCGTTCGCGAGGAGGACATCGAGCAGGCGATCTTCATGCTTGCGGAGATCGAAAAGACCGTGGTCGAGGGCGCGGGCGCCACGGGAGTCGCTGCAGCTCTGCGATACAAAGACCGATTCGGTGGAAAAAGCGTGGGAACGATCCTTTGCGGGGGAAACATCGACATGATGACCCTCTCAGCCGTTCTGCAGCGGGGCATGGTCCGCAGCCACCGGCTGGTGCGGGTTTGGGTGGAGGTGCCGGACATTCCCGGCGCTCTGGGGCAGGTGACACAGTTGATTGGCGAATTGCACAGCAACATCGTGGAGATCACGCACCAGCGTGCGTTTGGGTCATCCTCTGCCCGCGCAGCCATCGTGGAGATGGTCTTGCAACTCAGAGGTGAGGAGCAGGCCGATCAAGTGATCGATGCGCTCGAAGCCCTCGGGTTGGACGCGCACTTGGTTCGCTGAGCGCCAACCGAGCTCGCTAGGCGGCTGGCGGCGACTGTTCGCATGCGACGCGCGTCACCTCGTGACGAAACGCGAACAGGCGTTCGAAATTCCGTCGCGCGAACCAACCCCCGAAAATGCGACCTAAGATCCCCAAAGGAAGCTCGTATTCGATGTCGTCGGTCAAAAGACACTCGCCTTTGGACTTCGGTGTGACGACGTGCTTGTGCAACCACTTGGGGAATGGGCCCTGGATCATCCGGTCGGCAAACATCCTCCCTGGCTCGTAGGCCACGTGCTCGGCCACGATGGTCTGCCAGAACGGCCCGAGCTTGGCGCGCAGGATGACGCGTGTTCCTACCTCCAGCGACGCCGGTGGTTGGACGATCTCGGTTTTTTGCCAGGGGGGCTGGAGCCGTTGGAATGCATCGGGAGCCTCGTGAAAGGCAAACACCCTGTCGGCGCTTGCCTTAATCACGCTCTCTTTCACGAATCGCACGAAAGGGTCTCCCTGATCTGAGTACCTGGATTAGGCCGCGTTGAGAGTTGGCTCACCCTGGGTCCATCCGCATGCGGTCAGCTCACCGGTTTGTAGCGCATCGAGGACGCGCAGCACTTCGTCTACGTTTCGCCCCACCGCCAGATCATTCACACTGACGAATCGAATGACGCCCTCCGGATCCACGATGAAGGTGGCGCGAAGGCATACTCCCTCGGTTGGATGAAGGATTCCCAACTCGTTCGAAAGCTCGCGCTTCGTGTCTGCCAGCATGGGAAATGGGAGATTCTTCAAGTCGGGGTGACTCTGACGCCAGGCCAAGTGCACGTAGTGCGTGTCGGTGCTCCCACCGAGCACTTGCGCGTTGCGTTCGGCGAACGCCCCGTTCTTTCGTCCGAATTCGGCGATCTCCGTCGGGCAGACGAACGTGAAGTCCATCGGCCAGAAGAAGATGACTCGCCACTTGCCCTCATGTGTCTGGTTCGTGATGTCCTCGAACTCCTTGCCCGGGTCGGTGCTGACCACCGCCTGCAGGGAGAAGTCGGGAAACTTTTGTCCAACGGTATACATATTTTCCTCCTCATTGAAATTGTCTAGATTTAGATTGTGTCTAAGCAGAGCTCAAAAAAAGCACGCCTACGTGCGGCGGCGGCGGCGCCGCTTTTTCTTTCCTCGAAGCACCACCTGGTAGGTTTCGACCTCGAATTCTTCGATTTCGTCGACCCGAGATACGCGTAGCGCATCCCAGGGCACGTCGTAGATACGCCCCGTCTCTTCGTCGATGAAATGATGGTGCCTTTCCACGTGCGGATCGAAAACGACTCGCCCACCGGTCAACGTCAACTGCCGGACGAGCCCTCGTTCGACGAAGAGATTCAACGTGTTGTACACGGTCGCCCGGGACACCATGGGAAAACGCGCCCTCACCCGGCTCCAGACTTCGTCGGCCGAGGGGTGTGCGTCCGTGTGAAGAACGAACTCCGCAACCGCTACACGCTGTGCGGAGGGCTTGATCCCGTGCTCTTCCAGCACTTTGGCTTCGTCCGGCTTCATGTATTTAGACTAGGTCTAAACTTATAATTTGTCAAGCCTAAGGACGGGTGCTCGAAGCGGCGCCTTGGGAACCGCGGGCATCGCGGTCATCACCTTTGCGGCCTTGGTCACAGCATCAGATTGCGGTGACTTGCGGCATCGAAAAGATGTACGTGCCGTGCATCCAAAGACAAGGTGGGTCGATCGCCGTCGGCGATGCCGACACTCGGCTCGATGCGTGCCACCAAAGGCTGGCTCTTCGAATCCGTTCCTCGCAAAGCGAGCTCTTCGGGGAGGTCGAGCGGCTCGAAGTCAGGCGCGGATACGTGAGAATACACGAAGAGGTCCGACCCCAGCCACTCGACGACTTCGGCTGCGACTTGAAAATGAAGGTCCGCCTCGGCCGTACTGCCATGCGCAAGATGCTCGGCGCGAAAGCCTGCAACGAGCGGCCCTTCGACAGCACTCAGCCGCGCAGCTTTCTCGGCCGGGACCCTCAGGGATCCGATGGGAAGCTCTAGCCAGTCTCCGTTCCAACGCGCAGGAAGAAAATTCATGGAAGGAGAACCGATGAAGCCCGCCACGAAGAGATCGGCGGGGCGTTCGTATAGCTCTTTCGGAGTCCCAATCTGCAGCACCTCGCCTCTGCGTAACACTGCGATCCGGTGCCCGAGGGTCATCGCCTCGGTTTGATCATGCGTGACGTAGACCATCGTCGTTTTGAGACGGCGCTGAAGGCGTAGAATTTCGGTCCGCATCTGCATGCGCAACGTGGCATCCAAATTGGAGAGAGGCTCATCCAACAGAAAGACCTTGGGCTCTCGGACGATCGCGCGTCCCATGGCTACGCGTTGCCTCTGTCCTCCGGACAAAGCACGGGGTTTGCGGTCCAGGACCTCGGTGAGCTCGAGAATTCTCGCTGCCTCGGTCACGCGCTTCTCGATCTCGCCCTTGGATACTCCGGCAATGCGCAGAGGGAACGCGATGTTTTGGCGGACGGTCATGTGCGGATAGATCGCATAGCTTTGAAAAACCATGGCCATGTTGCGGTCCTTGGGATCCAGATCGTTGATCGACTCGCCATCCACCCTGATTTCCCCCTCGGTCACCTCCTCCAGACCGACGATCATGTGGAGCAGAGTGGACTTCCCGCAGCCGGAAGGACCCACCAAGATGAAGAGCTCACCGTCTGCAATCGTGAGACTCGCTGACTTCAACGCGGTCACGCCACCGTAGCGTTTGGTCACTCCATCGATCTCGATTTCGGCCATAGGCTCAACCCTTGACCGCGCCCGCGGTGAGTCCCTCCACGATGCGCCTTTGAAATAGGAGAACCAACACGACCACGGGAATGGTCACCACCACCGAAGCCGCAGCAATCGAACCGATGGGCTGCGCGAAACGTGAGCTGCCCGTGAAAAACGCGATCGCTGCTGGAACCGTCCGAGCATGATCGGTGGAGGTGAGTGAAATGGCAAAAAGGAAATCGTTCCATGCGAAGATGAAGACCAAAATGGATGTCGTGAAGACGCCCGGAGCAGCCAGCGGTGCGATGATGTGTACGAACGCCTGCAGAGGCGTGGCGCCGTCGACACGCGCTGCCTTGTCGAGCTCCCATGGGATCTCGCGGAAGTAGGCAGTCAGGGTCCATATGGCTAGCGGCAACGTGAACGTCATGTAGGGCAGGATCAATCCTAGCCAGCTGTCGTAAAGACCGATGGCTCGCCACATGTTGAAGAGCGGGCCGATGATCGAAATGGGCGGAAACATGGCGATGGACAGGGCAGCACCCAGAATCAACCGACGGCCAGGAAACTCGAGTCGTGCAATCGCGTAGGCTGCAAACATTCCGAGAAGCACCGCAGCGACGGCCGAAATCGCCCCAATGCCGATGGAATTCCGCAAAGCTGCGGAGAATTGCGGATCACCCAGGGCCTCTTTGTAGTGCTCGAAGCTCACGACACGTGGCAAGAAACGCTTGTCGCTCAAGTCGGCGTTGGGTTTGAGCGACAAGGACACCATCCATACGACGGGAACCAACGCGTAAAGCACCACGAGAAAGCTCGCCGCTCCCCATAGCAAGCGCTCCGTTCGATCGCCGAGCCCACTTCCGCTCATCGGGCCTCCCTGTCCGCGAGGTCGGCTCCGAATCCTTTCACGTAGAGGAGTGCGATGGCCAGCACGCACGAGAAAATCAGAATCGAAACCGCTGACCCCAAACCAAGATTGAGTCGCGCGATGAGAACGTCGTAGCCGATGATGGATACCGTCTCCGTGCCTTGAGCGCCCCGAGTCTGCACGAACACCGTATCGAAAATGCGAAAGGCGTCCAGTGTGCGAAACAAAAGGGCAACCAAAACCACCGAGCGCATCAGAGGCAACGTGACTCGGAAGAAGCGCTGCACGGCATTGGCCCCGTCGACACGCGCAGAGCGCAGCAGGTCTTGGGGCACGAGAGTGAGGCCCGCCAACAAAAGAAGCGCCATGAACGGCGTGGTCTTCCAGATCTCGGTTTGAATGATGACGAAAAATGCGGACCAGCGCTCGGCGAGCCAAGCCCCTTGGAGGCCGAGAAGCCCATTGACGAAGCCAGTCGTCGGGTCGAATGCAAAGCGCCAACTCATCGCGGCAACCACGGTGATGATCCCATAAGGAACGAGCAGCGAGGTACGGGTCAAGCGCCGCCCCACCAGGGTTCGATGCATCACCAGGGCGAATGCGAAGCCAAGAACGAGCTCGCAGGCGACCGAGCCGGCGGTGATCAGCAAGGTATTGCCAAGGGCCTTCCACCAAGACTCGGAGGTCAGAACGCTGACGTAATTGTCCACGCCCACGAACTGGCGAGCTTGCGGAAATCGCAGGTCGTATCGAAAGAAGGACAACCAGAGCGCATAAAGCATCGGATAGGCCGTCACCACGAGCATGGCCAGGGCGGCTGGCGCACAAAGGAGCCAAGCGAGGCGACGCTCGGCCATGTCACGGCGGCTCACAGCAGGCCCTCCGAACGTAATGCACGGTGCACCGCCTCCCGAAGCCGGCTCACGTCTTCGATGGGATCGATCTCTCGCATGGGGTGCAAGGTGTGGCTGATGGCGAGAGACACATCGACGTAGAGCGGTGTCTTCGGGCGCTCGACCGAGTTGCGCAAGGCCTCGCGCAGCAGGTCTGCAAAAGGAAACGTCTCGCGGACCTCGTGATCGTCGTAAAGTTTCTCGATGGTGGGTGGTAAGCCTCCCAAGCTCGCGGCCAGACGCTGATTGGCCTCCGAAGCGAGGCATATCGCGGCCGCGTAAGCGAGTTCGGGGCGCTTGGTGTGAGAGCCGATGCCGAGGTTGATCCCCCCGATGGTCACACGACTCGGCCTTCCTTCGAACACCGACGGCCAGCGAGCCCAACGCATGTGGGCGGCAATGTCGGGTGCGTTGGCCTTCGCGCTCGGCCAGACGAACGGGTAGTTGATCATGAAGGAAGAATCTCCTTCTTCAAACGCCAACCGCGCTTGATCTTCGCGCGCCGTGGGAAGCGAAGGGTCGGCCGCCGAAGAGGTGGCCAAGCGCTTCATGACGGAAAGCGCGGCGCGGGTGGGCTGCTCCTCGAGCGAGACCGTGTGGCCGTCCGCTTCCAGCACGGAACCGCCCGCGGATGCGAGAAGAGAGGTAAAGAACACGGTGAGCCCTTCGTAGCGGGCTCCTTGGGCCTGAATCGCTCCTTCATCGCCCAGGCTCTCCGCCATGCGGATCATCGCGCCCCAAGTCGAAGGAGGTGTGGGCACACGATCGCTTCGGTACCAAAGCAACTGCGTGTTGGTCGTGAAGGGGACGCCCCAAAGGGCGCCTCGATACGTCGCCGTATCGACCAGGCGCTCCAACCGACCCCGCGTCGCTTCGCCCCGCAGGCGCTCGGGCCAGGAGAGGATCCAACCGGCCTCTGCAAATTCGGCCGTCCAGATGACGTCCATGCCGATGATGTCGATGTCGGAATCACCGGCGGCGAGCCGACGGACCAATTGCTCTCGCTGCTGATCGGCATCTGCGGGAAGCAGGACAAGATCGATCCGATACTTTCCGTGCGAGGAATCGGAGCATCGCGCCGCAGCTCGATCGAACGCACCAGACGGCTCATCGAACACGTACCAGCGCAGACGCTGTGGCCCGGTGGCCCGCTCGTGACAGCCGCTTGCGAGCAACGAGACCGACAACGCAGCGCACGACCACATACGCATGCTCCGAGTCGTACGTTTCATCTTTCGCTTGACGCACCTTCTCAAGGAACACAGAGGGTTTCAAGAAAGAACTGTGGGAATGACGTCCACGGATCACGGATTGAAGATCGCATTCCTCGGCACCCGGGGCAACGTCGCCCCGAAGGACCGTCGTCACCAAATGCACACATCGGCTTTGATCTCGAACGGTGCGGGCGGCGTGATGATCGACTGCGGGGAAACGTGGCGGCGCGCCGTCTTCGAGCTCCGCCCCGATGCCATCGTTCTCACCCATGCACATCCCGATCATTCATTTGGCCTCGATGCTGGAGCACCCTGCCCCGTATGGGCAACCCAAGAAACATGGGACCGCATCGACCATTTTCCCATTCCGCCCAACTTGCGACACGTGCTGTCTCCGCGGCATCCCCGGCAAATTGGGGGAATTCGATTCGAAGCGTTTCCGGTCGTCCACTCGATTCGAGCTCCAGCGGTCGGCTATCGCATTCACGCAAACCGGATTGGCATGTTCTACGTTCCGGACGTGGTTTGGATACCAGATCGCAAGGCGGCCTTTCACCGGATTCGCGTCTACGTGGGTGATGGAGCCACCATCACTCGCAACATGGTGCGGCGCCACCGTGAGACGGGCGAGCTTTTCGGACACGCCAACATTCGACGACAACTCGGCTGGTGCGCTGAAGAGGGAGTGCGGCAGATGATGGTGACACACTGCGGCTCGGACATCGTGGGCGGTGACGAGCGAGCCACCACGGAGCGGATCCGCATGCTGGCCCGCGAACGGGGAGTCGAAGTCGAAATCGCGCGAGACGGGATGAAGCGAGCTTATGCCTGAGCTCCCAGACGTAGAAAGCTTCAAGCGCTACCTCGATGCCACGTCGTTGCACAAGAAGATCGAGTCCGTACGAGTGACGAATGCGAAGGTTCTTCGAGGTGTTTCCGGGACAATGCTGAAAAAAACCCTGCCGGGTCATTCTTTCGAGGAGACGCGTCGGCACGGAAAGCACCTGTTCGCAGCTTTGGACGACGGACGATGGCTCCGGCTGCACTTCGGAATGACGGGCCGCCTCGCCTATTTCAAGGACCTAGACGATGATCCGGCACACGATCGAGTGCGCTTCGACTTCGTCAACGGATATCATCTCGCTTTCGACGATCAGCGGCTGTTTGGACAGGTGGGTCTCATCGAGGACCCCGATGCCTTCATCGCTGCGCAAGGACTTGGGCCCGACGCCATGGACGAGTCGTTCGACCGAAGCGCGTTCATCGAGCGAATGCAAAATCGAAAGGGAGGCATCAAATCCGCGCTGATGGACCAATCCTTCTTGGCCGGCATTGGAAATCTCTACGCCGACGAGATCCTGTTCCAAGCCAAGCTGCACCCCAATGCCTCCGTGCAGAACCTCGACCCAAAGGCGCTTGGCAATCTGTACACGACGATGCGCCGGGTGTTACGTGTCGCCGTGGACCGTGGCGCCGGCTCCGAAGAGCTCGTAGACAAGCTGCCGCGAAGCTACCTGTTACCAAACCGGGAGGCGGGGCGCGATTGCCCGCGCTGTGGAGGCTCCATCATAGCCATTAAGACCGCAGGACGCACCACGTACCTGTGTCCCCGGTGTCAGCGCAAGCCTTGAAAAGGCTATCGCCGACGCGCGTCTCGGCGAGCTCTCCATCGCAATCTACGAGTCGAGCAAAGCGTCCTGACTCGATTCTCTCATGGATTCGCTGCGCCCTCACGCCGGTACGTCATGTCGAAGCGAAGAGGCGCAGGAAGTCGGTCCGCGGTGATCTCGGTGTGAATGGTCAAGGTCTTTCCATCCTCGCCCAGCACGAATTCGTTGCGGGAAACACTGCGATCACTCTTGAAGCGCTGATAGAGCACCCCTTTTTCGTCAATCCCGTGGCGAACCTCGAAGACCTCCCCGTCGTCGGGATGACGCCAGGTGATGGGCTTCCCGTCGGCCGGCGCGGACACTTCCGGTTGCCCGGGCCTGTCGATGACGATCTCGCCGTTCTCGATGGCTATGGTGACCTTCTTCGAGGGCATGTTCGGTTTGCGCAGTCGACGCCGGGCAATGCCTCGAATGAAGAAATTCATTTGGCTCACGACGTCATCGATGGCCTGGTCGAGCGCCTCGATTTCTTTGTCGCCGCCGACGTATCGGTACGTGCCAACATACTTTTGGAACGCAGGGTCCACGGATGGGCGCGGCTGCTCTTGGTCGGCCGACGCGTGGCCGAGCTTGCAAAACATCGCGCTCGCCAAGACCACGGACAGGGCCAGGCGATTGCGCGCCGCGATCATCGAAGGCCATCCTGCAACACGACCGCAGCCTCCCATGGGCCGAGGACGTGCCTGCCACGGGCTTCGATGGGCTCGTCCCGCAGGTTGGAAAAGAGACGCGCCCCGGCCCGAGATGGCAAGTGCCGAAGGTCCAATCCCATGCTGCGACCCGAAAAGTTGAGGAATACCTCCGCCGCTTCTCTCGTGCCGGCATCTTCGTAGATTCGACGGTAGGCCAAGACCCTCTTGGGATTGGCTGGCGGATCGAAAAGCTCGAGGCGACCCGAGGAAAGCGCGAGGCTACGGCGCCGCAAACGAAGCATTCTGCGATATGCTGCAAGAACGGAATTCGGGTCTGACTTTTGAGCTGCGACGTTCACCGTCGCGCTCTGAGGATGGAGAGGAAGCCAGGTAGAATCGGTGTCCGGCGGCGCGAACCCAGCATTGGGTCCGCCATGCCAAGGCATGGGACTCCGGCATTCGTCCCGGTTGGTCAGGATGCCTCGCTTTCTCAAATGAGGAAGGAGCACCTTCGGAATGAACCGAAAGCGGTGGGCAATTGGGTCCGAGGCCTGCTCGCGAGGCATGTCGTGGTGACAGAGACCCAGCTCGTCACCGTAATACACGAACGGAACGCCCCGCACGGTCATCTGGAATGCTGCAAGCAATCGGGCACGAGCCGGGTCGTTGCCGAGTCTTACCATCTGACGAGGCCGGTCGTGATTGCCGAA
>JASFKY010000083.1:0-12409 GCA_050118395.1 Myxococcales bacterium
ATTATCGAGCCCTGGCCGAACAGTTCCGGAACGACCCCGTGTTCGCCGACATGGTGACCGTGCTGGAGCGCAAACAGGGCTGCAACGGTTCAGAGTCCAGAATTGAAGAAACATGTCCCTAGGCCGGCGCTTGACTCTGCTTCTGGGGGCGGTGAGTGCCGCCGCATGTGCCGAATCCGCTCCTGCAGGGCGCGTTGTGGTCTTCGAGTTTTCGGCGGAATCCGATCCTGGGGTACCGCTGGAAGGAGTTTCCATCACGGTGGATGGGAGGCCCGTCGGACGGAGCAACTCCCGAGGTTTGCTTCGCGCCACCATATCTGGGCAACTGGGCCAGCCCATTCGGATCGAGCACGACTGTCCGCCTGGATATCGGGATCCTGCCGAGCCAAAGACGCTCCGGCTCGGCGACTATCGTGGCATCGATAGCGCCTCGTTCCCAGCGATCCAGCTCGCGATTCTCTGTCCACCTACGAGTCGCCTCGCTGTCATCGTCGTCCGTGCAGACAATCGAGCAGGTCTGCCCGTTGTTCTCAATGAGCGCGTCGTGGCGACGACCAACGCTTCTGGGGTGGCCCACCTTTCCACGACCGCAGCGCCGGGCACGGAGCTTCGTTTGCGCTTGGATACCTCGGAGCAGCGCGCTTTGGTGCCTCGCAGTCCCACCCATTTGCTGACGATGCCTGACGCGCACGAAGTGTTTTTCATCGACCAATCCTTCAAGACGACAAAACAGCGCCCGCGGCCACGCAGAAGACGTCAGAGAATAATCAAAATTGAGTAGACCTTCGCCGGGTACTATAAGCGGACACGATGGGTGATCGGTCGGATGTGGTGATCGTGGGTGCGGGGCTTTCGGGGCTTTGTGCGGCGCGTAAGCTCGTGGAGCAGGGCGTGGCAGTCACGGTGGTCGAAGCGCGGAATCGCGTCGGTGGCAGGACGAGTACCGAGCGCATTGGGCAAGGCGACTTCGACCTCGGAGGGCAGTGGATCGGGCCGGGGCAGGAGCGACTTTGGGCGCTGGTGAACGAGCTCGGGATTCAAACCTTCCCCACCTATCACGAGGGCAAGAAGGTCTTGGAGGTCGAAGGCAGCCTCTCCACTTACAAACGCTCCATTCCCTCTCTGTCGATCCCCAACTTGATCCAGATGCAGGGGGCGCTCAGTTATTTGAAGCGGGTTCGCAAGCAGATTTCACCGACCGCGCCGCTGACCACCGACGACGCACAAGCGCTCGACGCCGAGACGCTCGAGACCTGGCGAGCAAAGTTCGTCAAGTCGAGCAAGATCAACGCGGTGATGGACGCTGCGATTCGAACGATCTTCGGAGCCGAAGCGCGCGACCTCTCTGCGCTGTACTTTCTGATGTATCTCAACGCCGGCGGCGGGTTACTCAAGCTTTCCGAGGTCCGAGGCGGTGCGCAGCAAGATCGCTTCGTCATGGGCGCCCAGTCGATCTCGCTTGCACTCGCCGAGTCGCTCGGTGGCTCCGTTCGGCTCGAGCTGCCGGTTCGAAGGCTGGTGCAGAGCCGTGATGGGGTCGACGCGGTCACCGACCGTGAAACGATCGGCGGGCGATATGCAATCGTGGCGATTCCGCCGACGCTTGCGGGCCGCATCGAGTACGATCCGTCAGTCTCGGTCGCACGCGATCAGCTCACGCAGCGCTTTGCGATGGGGGCGGCGGTGAAGGTCTTGGTGACCTACGAGCGGGCGTTTTGGCGTGAGGCGGGGTTTTCCGGCGAGGTGGTGAGCGGCGATGGTCCGCTCAGCGTCGTGTACGACAACACCTCGCACGACCAAAAGCAGCCTGCATTGGTCGGTTTCATCGTCGGCAGCCAGGCGCGCCACTGGTCCTCGCAGCCGGAGGTCGATCGTCAAAAGCGCGTCCTAGCCAAGCTGGAGCGCTACTTTGGACCCGAAGCACGCTCTTTTCAGGACTATCACGAGCTCGACTGGGGCGCGGAGCCTTGGTCGCGGGGATGTCCCGTGGGAGGTCTGCCCCCCGGGGTGCTGACCCATTCGTTTCCGCACATTCGCAAGCCCGAAGGCCGCATTCACTGGGCGGGCACCGAGGCGGCCACCGAATGGATCGGCTACATGGAAGGCGCGATTCAGTCCGGGGAGCGTGCGGCGGACGAGGTGCTCCGCCGGCTTCGGTGAGTCGGGCGCCCGGTCATTGTGGCGCGCTTGGTGTCAGCCGGACGGTGACGTCCTTCGAGGCCGGAGTGAAGCTGCCATCGGCGTACCGCTCGAGAGGTACCAGGACGTTCGCTTCGGGGAAATATGTCCCCACGCAACGGCGCGGGATGGGGTAGGGAACCACGGTGAAGCGCGGGGCGACTCGCAGATGGCCGCCATGGTCGCTGCTGACGTCCACCAGCGAGCCTGCCCGCAGGCCGGCTTCACGCATGTCGTCCTCGTTGACGAAGACGACGCGACGCCCCCCTCGGATGCCGCGATAGCGATCGTCGGTTCCGTAGACCGTGGTGTTGTATTGGTCGTGCGTTCGCATGGTCATCATGCGGAACGTTCCCTCGGGCAACCGGAGATCGGGTGCAGGGTTCACGGTAAACTTCGCATTGCCGGTGTCGGTCTCGAACTTGCGTTCACGCGCGCAGTTGTAGAGGTGAAAGCCGCCCGGCTCCCGGATGCGTGTGTTGAAGTTTTCGAACCCTGGGATGGTCTTTTCGATGAGATCGCGGATGCGGTCGTAATCTTCGATGAGCCAACACCAGCTCACGGGGTTGTCGGGGCCGAGGACCTCTTGGGCGAGCCGGGCGGCGATGGCGGGCTCGCTGTAGAGATCGGGATGGGCGGGCTTGAGATGGCCCTGCGAGGCATGCACCACGCCCATCGAGTTCTCGACGGTCACGAGCTGCGGGCCGTACGCCTGCTGGTCTATCTCGGATCGGCCCAGGCAGGGCAATATGATCGTCCACTGGTTGTGGAGCAGATGACTGCGGTTGAGCTTGGTGCTCACGTGCACTCGCATTTCGCAGCGCTGCAGCGCGCGAGCGGTGCGTTGGGTGTCCGGCGTGGCCTGCAAGAAGTTCCCGCCCATGGCGAAAAATAGCTTCGCTCGGCCTTCGAGCATCGCCTGAATGGCTTCGACGGTGTTGAAGCCGTGTTTGCGCGGCGGCTGGAAGCCAAACACTCGTTCGATGCGATCGAGCAAGGCCTCGGAAGGCCGATCGTGAATGCCCATGGTGCGATCGCCCTGCACGTTGCTGTGCCCACGTACCGGACAAGTGCCCGCGCCCGGGATCCCGATGCTTCCCCGCATCAGCAGGAAGTTGACGATCTCGCGCACGTTTCCGACGCCGTTTTTGTGTTGGGTCAGCCCCATCGCCCAACAGACGATCGTCTTTTGGCTTCGCAAGATGATCGCAAGCGCCTCTTCGAGAGCTTGGCGGGGCACGCCGCACGATTCGATCAGCGCGTCGACGTCTTGTGACTCGAGGTGGGTGCGAAGCGCTTCGAAGCCTTCGGTATGCAGACCGATGAAATCTCCGTCGAGAACCATTCCGGGGGCCCGAGCTTCGGCTTGGAGCATCATGCACATCAGCGCCTTGAGCAGCGCGACATCGCCGTTGATCTGCACCTGCAAGAACAAGTCGGCGATGGACGTGCCTCCGGAAAGCACTTGGGCCGGGCTCTTCGGATTCACGAATCCCATCAAGCCCGCTTCGGGCAACGGGTTGATGGCGATGATGCGAGCGCCGTTCTTTTTGGCCTTCTGTAGAGCCGTCAGCATGCGGGGGTGATTCGTGCCCGGGTTTTGTCCCATCACGATGATCGTGTCGGCTTGGTGGATGTCCTCGAGGGTGACCGACCCCTTGCCGATGCCCAGCGTCTCGCCGAGCCCTACTCCGCTCGACTCGTGACACATGTTCGAGCAGTCAGGTAGATTGTTGGTGCCGAAGGCGCGAACGAACAGCTGATAGAGGAAGGCCGCCTCGTTGCTGGTCCGTCCCGACGTGTAGAAGATGGCTTCGTCCGGCGAGCCCAAGTCCTTGAGGGCCTTGCCCACCCGTTGGAACGCTTCCTTGTAGTCGATGGGCTCGTAGAAACGGGAGCCGGGGCGGAGCATCAGAGGCTCGGTGAAGCGGCCTTGTTGCCCAAGCCAGTAATCCGACTTCTTGGCCAGATCATCGATGCTGTACTGCTGAAAAAACTTCCAATCCAGGCGGCGTTTGGTGGTTTCCCAAGCCGCGGCCTTGGCGCCGTTCTCGCAAAACTCCGTCAGGGCCGCGCGATCGTCAGGGTCCGGCCACGCGCAACCCGGACAGTCGAAGCCTTCGGTCTGATTCATCTGACCCAGAATGCGAACGGCTGAAGGCAGGGAGTGCCCCTGCCTCAGCATGTGCGAAAACGCAGACGTCACCGAAGCGAGGCCCGCTGCCTTCGTTTTCGGTGGTCCGATGCGGAGCTCGTCATCCGTCTCGGGCGGCTCGGCGCTCGTAGGAGGGTTTTTCGCCATCAACGCCACCCGCCTTCGGCAAACAGGAGTTCGTCTTCCCCGCCGGCAATGCGCTTGCTACCGGAGTAAATGTTGAAGCGATTCATTTTGGCAAAGCCGAGCAAGGTGAGATCGAAACGCTGCGCAGTCTCGATGGCCAGGCTCGACGCGGCGCCCATGGCAATGAGCATGGGGAAGCCGGCAACGACCGCTTTTTGCACCAGCTCGAAGCTTGCTCGGCTGCTCACGACGACGAAGCACTCCATGGGATCGAGGGTCGGATGGGCGAGCCAGGCTCCGACCAGCTTGTCGAGGGCGTTGTGCCGACCCACGTCTTCGCGGTGAAGCACCAGGCGGCCCGAGCGATCGAAAAGCGCCGCCCCGTGCGTTCCCCCGGTGTGTCGGAAGCAGGCTTGCGCGGTTTCCAGAGACGCCAAGGCTCGACGAACGGCGCTCGGCTCGAAGGCGCCCGTCTCCAAGGGAATGGCGGCGCGAAAGTCATTCCATAGCGCTTCCGCGGTACGCGCGCCGCAGACACCGCACGCGCTCGTCATCGTCAAGCGACGCTCTAGCAATCGTCGTGGCACCACGACTCCCTCGTGCAGAACTGCGCGAACTACGTTTTCGGGCGTATCGGATCGACGACAATGACGCACGCTCATCAGGTCCCCAACCGAGGCAATGACTCTCTCCGCGTACAGAAAACCCGTGACCAGATCGCGATCGTGGCCGGGCGTCCGCATGGTGAGCGCGAGGGGAGTCTCGGAGCGGGCGTAACCTTGACCATGCTCGAGGATGATCTGCAGCGGCTCTTCGACTGCGACTAGATCGTTCGTCTGTTCGCGGAGCGCGCCCTCGATACGCTCGACTTTGGCGGACGTGACCGGGGAGCGGGACATATCGGGCAAGCGTACTGCGCATTGCCACTTTCAAAAAGTGGGCGCTGCGCTTTAGTAGAGGCCGGGGATGATCCGCCAGCGGACCCTTTCGCAATACCGATCCCAGTCTGCGCCGTACTTTTTCTTGCAGAAATTGTGGTCGCGGCGTTCACGATGAATGAGCAAGATCGCGAAGTAAATCGGGTAGAAGTAAGGCAGCGGCGAGTCGAACAGGCAGGGAAGCGACCAGGACAGGGCCATCAGGATGTCCCCTACGTAGTTGAAGTGGCGGGACCAGCCCCAGAAACCCGACAGCAACAATTTCCCGCCTTGCGCGGTTTGGATGTATTCGGCCTTCCTGCCCCAGATCTTGGAATTCTCCGGGTCGCTTCGGAACTTGTGCTTTTGCAAGTTCACCACGCGGAAGATGTAGAGCCCGAGCATGTTGACGCCGACGATCAGCGCAGCCCCCCACCAAGGCAGCGAATGAACGCGGTCGATGAGATAGTGGGCCTGAAGCGAATACGTCATCGGTACCCAGACCAAGTCGCCGAATGCAAGCATGAAACCGAAGTTTTCGTGCTTGATGTCCATGGTGGTCAAGATGGCTTCTTCGTTCCAGAAGTAGTCGATGATGTAGAACATCTGAAAGAGCCAAACCAACACCATCGAGGTCGAAACGAAGCCGTACCTCTGGTACTGCACGTAAGCGAACGAGGTGTTGATCAGCATCCACAAGATCAAACCCGGACGGGCCTCGCAGAAAATCTTGAGATCGAGGCCCTCGGGGCCAGGCGGAACGCGCGGGTTGTGGCCGGTTCCCATCCAGAAGTCGTGTATGAATTTGCCGCTGAGGTGACGCGCCTGCCCGTGCTGCTTTCCGTACCAATAAAGGTAGATGCTGAAAAGAAGGACGAAGATCGTCATGACGCTGATCAAAGCGCCGAACTGGTCGTATAGCTCGCGAATCGAAAACAGACCCGACCAGTGCGCGATAGCCACCGCGATGAAGGTGACGACAAGAGAGATCAAGCCGTTCATGCGGTAGGGAAGACGGCTGCCGTCGGGAAGCTCGGCACCGAGCACCTGCCTGCCTGGCGCATACTTCTGGAGAAGCGCCTGGAAGACGAACCAGACGCCATAGATGACGGCAGCGCGGCCGGTGGGCCTCATCGCTTTGGCAAAGCCGCTCCAGTCGGCGTCGCTACCGGGGAGCAACCGTCCATCATTGAATCGCACGGCGAAAAAGAGATACGCAGTGAAGAGTGGCAGCCCGATGATCATGGCCAGGTTTCCCGGCACGCCACCGAACTCGAGCTTCTGCTTGGGCTCCGTCATCGGCCGCAATGTAGGGCAAATGGAGGGCAAAGCGAGAGCGGAAACCGACCATGCCGAAATTCCCTTTGGGTCACGGCCTGGTGGCGACCATTGCGCCGGTCCCGCTGCGGCGATAGTAGAGAAAGGCATGTGGCCAAGGAGGAGAGTCCGCCTCTTGGGTCGCAACGTCGGCGAAGCTTTTGGTGAGCCGGCCACGATGATGCTCAAGGCAAGGAAGGTCGCGGCATGACTAGGTTTGACGGCAAGACGGTTGTCATTACGGGCGCAAGCGCGGGCATCGGTGCCTCGTGCGCCCGCAAGTTCGCTGCGCACGGAGCGAACGTGGTGTTGGCGGCCCGCAGTGCAGAACCCCTACGACGCTTGGCCGAGGAGCTGGGAACCGACGTCGCCCATGCCGTTCCTACGGACGTCTCCAACGTCGCCGCCTGTGAGCGACTCCTGGAGGAAGCGAAATCTCGGTTTGGCGGCATCGACGTGCTCGTCAACAACGCCGGGTACAATTCGCGAGGTCCGGTGGAACGAGTCCCGGTCGAGGAGATGATTCAGGTTCTCGAGGTCAACCTCCGGGCTCCCCTCGTCCTCACCAAGCTGGTGCTCCCGACGATGAGAGCGCAAGGCGCGGGCACGATCGTCAACGTGGCTTCGCTCGCCGGGCGCTTTCCTCTGGACGGCGAAGCTACGTATTCAGCGACGAAGTTCGGGCTCCGCGTGTTTTCGTTCGCGCTGGCCGAGGAGCTGCGTGATACGAACATCAGAGTCGCAGTCGTGTCTCCCGGTCCCGTGGATACTGGGTTCATCACCGAAGGCGACGTCATCGACAACGTTCCTGCCATCGTTTTTTCACAGCCGATGAGCACGGCCGACGAGATCGCCGATCTCATTGTCGCGTCCGCGGCGGACGGAGCCCGCGAACGCACCAAGCCGGTGTCGAGCGGGGTGCTGGCAACGATCGGTTATCTCCTCCCGGCGATACGCAGGGTCGTCTTGCCTCTCCTCGAGAAAAAGGGCGAAAAGGAAAAGCAGAAGTTCATCGCCCGTCAGTCGCGGTAGTCCCGGCTCGCCGGGGGCAGCGAGCCGATTCGCTCCGCAGAAGGGCCCCAAGCGCCCACCTTTGGAAGCATGCGATAGAGCAGCCAGTGGTACGTGCTTCGAGGAAGCAGCCTGCGAAGCAGCGAAAAGCCCCAGGCATCGTTCGTTGCGGGTATCCGAAGCGGGGGCCGGCTGCGATGCATGGTTCGCACGACCACCCTCGCGACCGACTCGGGGGTCGCACGCGATGCCTGCATTAGCTTTTCGATGAAGGGACCCATGTTGACGTAGTGTTCGTGATAGGGCTCGGCGAGCTCCTGCTCCGAGTGGTTGCTCTGCGGCGTGAATCGCACCCGCTGAAATCCATCGGAATCGACGAACCCGGGCTGGACCAAGCTCACACCGATTCCCCAAGGACGAACCTCGTACCACAGCGCTTCGTGGGCCCCTTCGAGCGCAAATTTCGAGGCGCTGTAGGCGCCCATGGTGGGCATGGCCATCATTCCGCCCACCGAGCTGATCGTGATGATGCGCCCGGCGCGCTTTTGTCTCATGTGCGGCAGCACCAGGCGGATCAGCTCCATGGGGGAGCGAAAGTTCACGTCCATCTGCGCCAATAGATCGCGCTCGGCGATGTGTTCGACCACGGCACGATACGACACGCCCGCATTGTTGATGAGGACGTCGATGCCCCCCCACTCGCGCTCCGCTTCGGATATGACCGCCTGTCGTTGTTCTGCATTCGTCACGTCGAGAGGGCGGATTCGAACGCGTTCCGATTCATGCACACCGTGAGAATCGAACCGGGCGAGTGAGCTCTCCCGGGAAGTCAATATCACTCGATGTCGCGTTGCGATCAGGGCTCGGGCAATGGCCAGGCCGATTCCCGTGCTGGCGCCCGTGAGCAAGACGATCCCTTCCGAGCTCATGCCCATTTGAGTTTACAGGGGCACGCACTTACACTGAAAGAGCCTTTTGCGCGGGGAGGGATCATGGGGTGGTTGATCGGATTTTTGGTGGTTGCGGTCCTCGTGATCGCCTGGCTTGTGGGAATTTACAACAACCTCGTCAACCTTCGGAACCGTTTCCGAAACGCCTTTGCGCAGATCGACGTGCAACTCAAACGGCGCCACGATCTGATTCCGAACCTCGTGGAAACCGCGAAGGCCTACCTGGCGCACGAGCGCCAAACGCTCGAAGCCGTCATCGCCGCCCGCAACTCGGCAGAGGGAGCGCGCCAAAATGCGGCCGCGACTCCGGGCGATCCACGGGCCATGAAGGATTTGTCGAACGCCGAAGCTGGTTTGAGTGGCGTCCTAGGCCGCTTCTTCGCGCTTTCCGAGGCCTATCCCGACCTGAAGGCGAACCAGAACATGATGCAGCTTTCCGAAGAGCTTTCCACCACCGAAAACAAGATCGCTTTCGCCCGGCAGGCCTACAACGACGCGGTGATGCGTTACAACAACAAGTGCGAGATGGTTCCGTCGAACATCGTGGCAGGCATGTTCGGTTTCGAGAAAGCGGAATTTTTCGAGGTCGAAGCCGAGGGCGAGCGCGCACCGGTCAAAGTGCAGTTCTGAGCCATGGACTTCTTCGAGGAGCAGGCGCTCGCGCGAAAGCGCACCGTACGCCTGGTCATCCTCTTCGCGCTCGCCGTGATCGGCGTGATGCTCGCAGTCTACATCTTGGCGATGTTCGTATACTCGGTCGCGATCCAGGACACGACTGGCGTGGCCTACATGGTCGGCCGGTACGAGAGCATGGGTCGCGTGCATGCTTCTTGGTGGGACCCCGCCGTGTTTTCATTCGCAGTTGGAGCCACGTCGCTCGTGGTGGGTCTGGGCTCGCTCTACAAGACTGCTCAGCTTCGCGATGGCGGGTCCGCGCTGGCGCTGGCGTTGGGCGGGCGGAAGATGGATTCCGACGCGAGCAAGCTGGAAGAGCGGCGCCTCCTCCACGTGGTGGAAGAAATGGCCATTGCTTCGGGCGTGCCCGCTCCTGAAATCTACGTCTTGGAACGAGAACCCGGTATCAACGCGTTCGCGGCGGGCAAGACTGCCAGCGATGCGGTGATTGGCGTGACCCACGGCACGCTTCACCTGTTGCGGCGTCAAGAGCTTCAGGGCGTCATCGCTCACGAGTTCAGCCATATCCTCAATGGTGACTCGCGCATCAACATGCGATCGGTCGGGTTGCTCCACGGCATCTTCGTCCTTGCGCTGGTGGGCCGCTTTTTGCTTCGGGGCTCGACGACCAGCAGCAGAAAACAAAGCGGCGGACTGGCGCTCGTGGGCCTCGGCCTTCTGGTCATCGGATCTCTGGGGGTGCTGTTCGGGCGCATGATTCAAAGCGCGATCTCCAGGCAACGCGAGCTGCTGGCGGATGCCTCTGCCGTTCAGTTCACGCGGGACACCGAGGGACTGGTCGGGGCGCTCAAGAAGATTGGCGGCGCCACATCGCGCTCTTATCTCCGGGCGCCGGAAGCCGATGAGGCAAGCCACATCTTTTTTTCCGAGGCGATACGCAGGATGCGCCTCTTTTCGGGTCTGTTCCGGACCCATCCCCGGCTCGAAGAAAGGATTCGCAAGCTCGAGCCGCAGTGGGACGGCCGGTTCACCGAGGTGTCTCTACCCCAGATCGCAGACGGAATGAGCACGCCTCCCGGGGCGCCTGCAGAGGACGTGACCGCCTTCGCGGAAGCCCCGAGCGAAGAAGCCGTCAGCCACGCGATCCATCACGTGGGCAATCCTCGTCCCGAGCAGATGGCGCTTGCTCGCTCGCTCCATGCGGCGATTCCGGAGCATTGGCTTCGGGCCGTCCATCAAGCGCCCATGGCCCAAGCCGTGGTGTTCGGCCTTTTACTGGCGAACGACGAGGTCCTGCGTGGCCACCAGCTCGTCACCCTCCAGGAGTTGACGGACGGGCAGACCGCGGATCTCGCGTTACGGTTTCACGCAGAGGCGGCCATCCAACCCTCCGCGCAAAAGATCGCATTGGTCGACATGGCCATCCCCACGCTGCGCAGCTTGTCGGTCGAAGAATACGAGCGTTTTCGGCGGACGCTCCACGCTCTCATCGCCGAAGATCAGCGCGTCGATCTTTTCGAGTATGCTCTGAGCAGGATGATTCGACGCCATCTGGGACGCTACTTCGAAGGAGTGGGCTCCACACCCGTTCGCTTTCGTTCACTCAAGCGTTTGTTGCCCGACGCTCGAGTCATCCTGGCTACTCTGGCGCGAGCTGGAAACCGCGCCGAAGAGGACGCCCAACGTGCGTTCCGACAGGGGGTGAAGACCCTTCAGATCCAGGGCTCGGCAAAAGCGATCTTGCCTTCGGGTGAATGCACTTTGGCGGCGGTCGATGAGGCCTTGAAGCGGTACGATGCGGCGACGCCCGTTTTGAAGAAAAACCTCATGCTGGCGTGTGCAGCCACCGTGATGGCCGACGACGACGTGACTGACCGCGAGGCCGAGCTGCTTCGGGCCATCGGTGATGGTCTCGATTGTCCGGTGCCCCCTTTTGTGCAATCGAGGTAGCGACGAGGTGGCGTGATGGAAACAACCAACGTGTTCGAGACCGACGACGAAGTTCAGGCTCTAGCCCTCCAGGAGGCGCTCGAAGCCGAGGGCGTCGCCGCCGTCTTGGTCAATCATCGGGATACGGCCTACCCAGGCATCACCGATCGGCTGCGCCACGGGACCGAGATTCGCGTGGAGGCCGATCAGGTGGCCCGAGCCAGGCAACTCATCGAAGAATTCCTCGCAGCGCAGCCCGTCGAAGGGCCGCCCGTGGCACCGCCCCCCGATCGGGGTCCAGCCCCCGGGATTCGGGGGCCCGGCTGGCTCGTGATCACACTGATATTCTTAGGGTTGCTCGGAATTGCCGCTTATTTACTAAATGGCAATTAATCCTTGGATCCACTCCTCAGGGTGCGCTATAAATTTACGGTTCGTAAAGGAAGCGCGCCATGGTTGTCACCGAAACCTACGATCTCAAAGAGCTTGCCAAGTTACTCAACTGGAACCCCGCACACTGCAAGGTGATTCTCAAGCAGCTGGGGGCCGATCCGACGCAGCCGATCGACGAAGAGACGGCGGCTAAGGTTGCCCAGAAGATCCGACGGCAGTGGCCGCCCAACGCGGCTTAGTGGGCGTCCTGGATCAGTGCCGCCGCACGCTCGCCGATCATCATGCTCGGCGCATTGGTGTTGCCACCCGTAATCTGCGGCATGATCGAAGCGTCGGCGACGCGTAGCCCCTCGATGCCACGGACTCTGAGCTCTGGGTCGACCACGGCCAACTCGTCCGCTCCCATCTTGCAGGTGCCGACCGGATGATAAACCGTCGTCGCCCGTAATTTGATCTCGTCGGCGAGCGCTTCATCGGTCGAGTGTCGTGCGCCGGGCGACAGCTCTTCGCCCAAGTGCTCGGCCATGACGGGATGCGCGCAGATCTCCCGGCACTTCCGGATGGCCGTGATCAACAGGCGAACGTCTTCCGGTTGCTCCAGGAAATGCGGATCGATCCACGGCGCGGCATCGGGCGCGCTCGACGCAAGGCGAATTTCTCCACGGCTCTTCGGATAAATGAGCGTGGGCATCACGGTGAGACAATGCCCCTTGTCGATGTCGGGGCGCTCGGGTCCGTCTTGGTTCGGCGTGGGATAGCCCCAAGGCAGTGTGTGAATTTGAATGTCCGGAATGGTC
>JASFKY010000084.1:0-12367 GCA_050118395.1 Myxococcales bacterium
CATGAGAGGCTCATCGATGGCCAGCCGGCCTGCGGTATCGTAAATGACGGTGTCGCACTTGAGCTTTTTGGCCTGGGCGAGGCCTCGCTTGCAGATCTCGAGAGGCTGTCCTCCTGGAATCGAGAACACGGGCACGTCGATCTGAGAGCCGAGAACCTCCAGCTGCTCGATGGCTCCTGGACGGGCGACGTCGGCCGCCACCAGCAGCGGCTTTCGTGCACGATCCTTTTCGAGCAGTCGAGCTAGCTTGGCCGCGGTGGTCGTCTTACCAGACCCCTGCAGACCGACCATCATGATGCCGGTCGGTTTGGGCTTCTTGGCGAACTCGACTGGCTCTCCGTCGAACGCCATCATCGACTCGAGCTCGTCTTGGCAGATCTTCACGAACTGCTCGGCCGGACCGACCTTGACCTTGCGGCCCTTGGATTTTGCCGCCGTTTCCACCACCTGCCCGATGGCTTTTTCCTTCACCTTGGCAAGAAACGCCTTGGTGACGCCGAGCTCCACGTCCGCTTCGAGCAGCGACAGCCGGACGTCGCGAAGCGCTTGGTCGATGTTCTCCTCGGTCAGCTCCGTCACCCCGGCGAGGCGATTGCGGGCATTCCGAAAACCTTTGGTGAGCGTTTCAAACATGGGGGTTGACGTGAATGGGTCTGCGGCTGGTGCGCGTAGCATGGGCCGAAGCGGGCACGCAACCTGCTTCCCACCTTGACCTAGGGTTTACGCCATTGGATGGTCCCAGCCCATGGCAGAGGAGCTTCCGCGCAAGGGCGACGAGGAGACGATTTACATCGTCGACATCAGCTCCTACGTCTTTCGAGCCTACCATGCGCTTCCTCCACTTTCGAACAGCAAGGGTGAGCCCACCCACGCCGTAGCAGGCGTGTCCAGCATGTTGCTCAAGCTGCTTCGAGAGCAGGAGCCCAGACGTCTGCTGGTCGCCATGGATTCCAAGGAGGGCTCGTTCCGGAAAGACATCTACGACGCCTACAAAGCGAACCGCCCTCCGGCTCCTCCCGATCTACAGCAGCAGATGAGCAGAGTGCGTGAGGTCGTCGACGCATGGGGCATGAGCCCTCTGGAGGTTTCGGGTTTCGAGGCGGACGACATCATCGCTACGGTGGTCAAGCAGGCTCATCAAGAAGGGCTGCGCGTCGTGATCGTCAGCGCCGACAAGGACCTGCTCCAGCTCGTGGGGCCGAGGGTCGTCATGTATGACACCATGCGCAACAAGGTCTTCGGCCCAGAGGAGACCAAAGAAAAGCTCGGCGTGGGACCGGAGCAAGTGCGCGACCTGCTCGCTCTGATGGGGGACAGCTCCGACAACATTCCGGGCGTCCCCTCGGTGGGACAAAAGACCGCCGCGAAGCTTCTCGCGGAATACGGCAGCTTCGACGCAATTTACGAGCACCTCGACGACATCAAACGAAAGGCGCTCAAGGAACGGCTCGCCACCCATCGCGACGACGCCCTCGCATCCCGGGCATTGGTCACCCTTCGTGACGATGCGCCCATCGGCGCCGACGCCTTCCGCCGTGTCTACGACGGAGGCGACGCCGCGGCCCTCCGGAACCTCTTCAGCGAGTTGGAGCTCACGCGGCTCTTGGCCCAAATCGAGCCGGCCCCCGCCGTCGAGGGACATTACGAGACGATTACGAGCATCGAGGGACTACAGCGTATCGTCAACGCCATCCGAGACACAGGCACCGTCGCCCTGTACTCCGTGTTCGACGTAGACGATCCCATCATCGCCGAGCTGGTCGGGGTGGCGTTCAGTTGGTTGGAGAGCGTGAGCGCGTACGTTCCGCTCGGTCATCGATACATTGGCGCTCCGGACCACCTTCAGTGGGATGATGCCCAAGCCTTGCTCCAACCGTTGCTCGAAAACTCCCTGATCCCGAAGCTGACCCTTGCGAAACGGGAAATGGTGTTCTGGGCCCGGCGCGGCGTCACACTTCGAGGCGTTCGTTTCGATCCCTCGCTGGCCAGTTACCTGCTCGACCCGGCGCGCCACGCACATCGACTGGAGGACGTCGCCAGGCAAGAGCTGGACGGCGAGTTGAGCGAGGAGGGCGCCTTCCTCGGGAAGGGTAAAAAGGCGCTCACTTGGGACCAAGCCGAGGTCGAGGCGGCCGCACGGTACGCGAACGAGCGCGCAGACTTTACGTTCCGCTTGAGTGAGCTTCTGACCCCCCGCATGCACGAGGGTGAGTTTCGGCGGCTCTTTTACGACATCGAGCTACCGCTGGCCGGTGTTCTGGCCACCATGGAGCTCACGGGCATTCGAGTCGACGCCGCGCTCCTGGAGCGCCTGTCCACCGAGGCAGAAGCCTTGCTGGAATCATTGCATGCACGGTGCACGGAGCTCGCCGGGCGGGATTTCAACGTATCGTCTCCACGGCAGCTCGAGACCATCCTCTTCGACGAGCTCGAGCTACCGGTCATCAAGAAGACCAAGACGGCCCGATCCACCGACCAAGGGGTGCTGGAAGACCTCGCTCTCTTTCACCCGTTGCCGGAGGCAATTCTAGAATATCGATCGATTTCGAAGCTCAAGAACACGTACTTGGATGCATTACCAAAGCAAGTAAACTCCGAAACGGGTCGTATTCACACCCGCTACAACCAGCTCGTGGCGGCCACAGGTCGACTTTCGTCGAGCGAGCCCAATCTCCAAAACATCCCGATTCGAACCGAGATGGGTCGGCGCGTGCGCGAGGCGTTCATTCCGGCGCAAGGCTGGTCGATGCTCTCGGCCGACTACTCGCAAATCGAGCTGCGTGTCCTGGCCCACTTGAGCCGGGACCCAGCCCTGGTCGAAGCGTTTTCTCGCGGTCACGACGTCCACGTCCAGACCGCCTGCGCGCTTTTCGGGGTTCAACCCGAAGAAGTCACCAAAGAAATGCGCGCCCAGGCCAAGACGGTGAACTTTGCCGTCATCTACGGGCAGACTCAGTTTGCCCTCGCTCGGAACCTCAAGATCGAGCGCGCGGAGGCCAAACGGTACATCGATGCTTTCTTCGACCAGTATGCGGGCGTCCGCTCGTTTCTGGACAAGGTGGTCGAGGAGGCCCGCGCCAACGGCTTCGTCACGACGCTACTTGGTCGGCGCCGCACGCTTCCCGACATCCGGAGCCGAAATCACAACCTCCGCGCGGCCGCAGAGCGGATCGCGCGCAACACCCCCATCCAGGGCACGGCCGCAGACATCATGAAAGTGGCCATGGTCCACATTCAGCGCGATCTGGAGCGGCATCGACTGAGGAGCCGCATGGTCCTGACCGTGCATGACGAGCTCGTGTTCGAATCCCCCTCCGAAGAGCAACGAACGCTCGAGGAGCTGGTGCTGAACCGAATGCAGAACGCCGTGCCTTTGTCGATCCCCTTGCCGGTGGAAGCAGGCTGGGGCGCGAGCTGGGGCTCAGCGCACTGACCGACGTGCCTGCGTCGAGGTTTGACCTCACAGACCCTTCTTGCCGTCCGCGATGAGTACCTCGTAGAGGCGGGACTTGGGCACGCCGTTTCGCACGAGTCGCTCGTAGGTGGACTTTCTGCGTTGCAAGGCGCCTTCCCAGGTCTGCAAGGGCAAACCGGGGACGTACCGCCCATTCAAATAGAACGCCGGCGTTCCAGGAAAGCCGAGCGCCTGGCCGAGGGCCACCCGTCGATCGATGATGGACGCGTACTTGTCCGTGTCGAGCGCCTCGCGAAACGCGCGCAGGTCGAGCCCGATTTCTTTCGCGTACTTCTCGAGATGCTGCCTGTCGAGCTGGCGCTGGTTCTCGAAGAGCTTGTCGTGCATCTGCCAATAGCCTTCGTCGCCTTTTTGCGCCTGAGCTTCGAGCGCGGCGGTCGCTGCGGCCCGTGCATGACGATGGCCCGACAAGGGGAAGTCCATCCAAACGACGCGGAGCTCGCCAGGATGATTCTGAAGCAATTGCTCGAGCACGGGCTCCATGTTCTTGCAGAAAGGGCACTGATAGTCCCCGAAGGCCACGATGGTGAAGAGCGCATCGTCCGGCCCTCGTTGGGGCTCATCACCCTCGAGGGGCACGTAGTAGACGGCACGGGGATCGGGTTGCCCGGTGGGCGGAGGTGGCGGAGACGGCGGTTCGGAGCTCCGTTGACCCGCCGTAGCAGCTTTGCCGTGGTCCTCGGTCTCCAATTCGACGCCTCGAATTTGCTCTTCCTCAGGCTCGTTGCGACATCCGGCCGCCATCGCCATCATGATCAAAAGAACCAACCGAGCGATCTCCCGACTTCTCATGTAGCTCCTCGCATCTGCAGGTGTTCTCTCTTCTTTAGCACGCCGCGCGCACAGGTCCTTCCTTCCACGCCTGACGGAATTGCGTAACGTGTTATGCTCCTCACCGCGTGAAGGCGGCGAGGACTGAAGCTGCAGCCAACGAAACGTGAGCTGAGAGCCCGTGCATCGATTTCACAAACGACCTGTCATCTTCGGCGAGGTGCTTTTCGATCATTTTCCGGACGGAAGCCGCGTACTGGGGGGCGCTCCGTTCAACGTCGCGTGGCATCTCCGGGGCTTCGGCTCCAACCCCCTCGTCGTCAGCGCAGTCGGCGATGACGCCGAAGGGCGCGAAATTCTAGAGCGAATGACGAGCTGGGACCTCACCACGGAGGGCGTGCAAACCGACACGGCCCACGCTACCGGTCGGGTCACTGCCACCGTGGTGGACGGCGAAAATCACTACGAAATTCCACAGGGTCAGGCCTGGGATTTCATCGAGGGTGGTCGAGCGGCTCGCGCTGCCTCCGAGGAACCGGCGGGACTCTTGTACCATGGCACGCTGGCCCTCCGCACCGAGGACAGTTGGAACGCGCTCCGAGCGCTACGAGACCGGATCGACGCGCCCTCTTTCATCGACATCAACCTCCGCGAGCCCTGGTGGACCAGGGAAAAAGTCGACTGGTGTTTCGCTACGGGCAACTGGATCAAGCTGAATGACGACGAGCTCCACGAGCTCACCTCGAAGCCGGCCTCCACGTTCGAGCAATGCCGCGACGCCGCGATCGACCTGGCCAGAGGCCACGACATCGAGGGTGTGGTCGTCACGCGCGGGCGGAGCGGCGCATTGTGTGTGATTGGCGGCGAGCAGGTGTACGAGGTGCAGGCGCCCCCCATCGAAACGTTCGTCGATTCGGTGGGCGCCGGCGATGCGTTCAGCGCCGTCATGTGCCTGGGGCTTTTGCAGGGGTGGCACCACCACACGACGTTGGAACGCGCCGCTGCTTTTGCCGCCGATCTCTGCGGCATCCGGGGTGCTACCACGACCGATTTCACCCTGTACGAACGGCACCTCGGCGATTGGGCCAAGGAAACGAGCACTGGGACGATCCCCGCGCCGGGGGGCCAAGACCTGTACATTCTGTCGCTGACGATTCACGGGTTGGTCCGCGCCACGGAAATCGAGCTCGGTCGCGATGCGGACACGGGTGGACAAGTTTCATACGTGATCGACCAAGCGAGGGCACTCGCGGAACGCCCCGAAGTTTCGCGCGTCGACGTCATGACGCGCCTCATCGAGGATCGTCGGGTCGATGACAGCTATTCGAAGCCGCACGAAACGATCTGTGAGGGCGCTCAAATCGTTCGCATCCCTTTTGGACCACGGCGTTACCTGCGCAAGGAAACACTATGGCCCCATCTAGACAGCCTGATCGACCAGCTGACTCGCTATGTGCGCAAGCAGGACCGGACCCCGGATATCATCCACGGCCACTACGCCGACGCAGGATACGTGGGTGCGCGACTATCCAAATTGCTCGGCGTGCCGTTCGTCTTCACGGGCCATTCTCTTGGACGAGTGAAGAAGCTGCGGCTCGAATCCAAGGGCGAGGCCAACGAGCAGACCTATCAATTCGCCGCGCGCATCGAGGCCGAGGAGCGTGCGCTCGAAACCGCCGCGCTCGTCATTGCAAGCACCAATCAAGAAGTTCACGAGCAATACGAGCTCTACGACCACTATCAGCCGGACCGCATGCAGGTCATCCCGCCCGGCGTGGATCTGTCGCGCTTTGCGCCTCCCGACTCTCCCTGGACGCCTCCCGCCATCGCAGACGAGCTCGCTCGTTTTCTGCGGGATCCGGAAAAGCCCATGGTCTTGGCGCTAGCCCGCGCGGACGAACGCAAGAACTTCGAAGGGCTGATCCGCGCCTTTGGTGATACCCAAGGGCTACGCGACCTCGCCAATCTGATCATCGTTGCAGGCAACCGCGATGACATCAGCGAAATGAGCTCCGGAGCACGCCGCGTCTTGAGTCAGATTCTCATGCTCATCGACCGGCATGACCTGTACGGCTCGGTCGCGTACCCAAAGCATCACGAGTCCACGGACGTGCCGGAGCTCTATAGGCTCGCCGCGCGAAGTCACGGCGTCTTCGTCAACCCAGCGCTCACCGAGCCCTTCGGCTTGACGCTGCTCGAAGCGGCCGCAACCGGGCTTCCGTTGGTCGCGACAAACGACGGCGGCCCCCAAGACATCATCGACACTTGCCAGAACGGCATGTTGGTCGACGTGCTGGATGAAGCGGCCATGGGTGAGGCCATCCGTGACGCGTTGACGGACGACGAGCGTTGGGAGGGATGGTCGAAACGAGGCCTCGAAGCCGTTCACGCGAGTTACTCCTGGAACAGCCACGCCGCGCGATACATGCAGGAGGTAGCCAAAATCGTGAAGGGAACGCGACCGGTGCCTGTGTTCCGGCGCCGCACGAAGCTTGCAGGGATGGACCGTCTGATCGTCACCGACGTCGACGACACGCTGACTGGCGACGACGACGCGCTCGCGAAGCTGCTGGAGCGCTTGGACAACACGGAGGCCAAAGTGGGTTTCGGCATTGCGACGGGCCGGACGCTGGACGAGGCCATCGAATTGCTGGCGGACCTCGACGTTCGGGTGCCCGACGTCCTGATCACGGCCGCCGGAACCCAGCTTCATTATGGAAGGCACTTGCTTCCCGATCGATCGTGGGAGCGACAGATCCGCTACCGCTGGGATCGAGACGAGGTTGCAGAGATGGTGAGCGTCATTCCCGGGCTCGAGGCCATGCCTCAAGCGACGACTCCGTATCGGCTTCGTTATCGCTTGGACGCCGACCGGGCTCCGAATTTGCGAGACATTCAACGTCACGTGCGCAAAAAGGGGCTGCGCGTGACCACGATTTTGGACCACGAGGTCTATCTCGACGTGGTGCCCATTCGGGCGGCTCCGGGCCTCGCCATTCGGTTTTTCTGCTTTAAATGGAACCTCGCGGCGGAACGCCTCCTGGTCGCAGGCGATTCCGGGAACGACTGGGACATGCTTTCGGGTGACACGTTGGGGGTGGTTGTGAGCAATCACACAGCCGAGCTCGAAAACCTTCGGGGTCGCTCGCGCGTCTATTTTGCAAAAAGACCGCACGCATGGGGGATCCTCGAGGGAATCGATTGGTATGATTTCTTGGGAGACATCCGCGTCCCCTCCGAGGAATGACCATGATCGAAACGCTCGAACTGCTCATCGATGCGCATCGTGAGCCCGTCTACTTGTTCTTTCGCCGCCTCAAGGCATTCGACCGCCGCTTTTTGCTGTGGTCCGATTTGGTTCACGAGCTGGAGGCTTTTTCCGAAACCGAGGTTGGACGACTGCTTTGCGACAGCAAGATGCCCTGGATCATCCGGCACTGTCAGGAAGCGGTGATCGACGAACCCTTCGTTTGCCTCGCTTTGAGAGCACGAGTGGGCCGTTGGCACTACGTCCAGGTGCACACCGAGGAAATGCGATGCCGCGAGCTCAGCGTTGCCGAGTTCCTGGATATCAAAGAGCGGCTCGCAGCTCACATTCCTCAAGGGGAGCGTTACGTCTTGGAAGTCGACCTCAGTCCCTTCGAGCGTGGGTTCCCCAAGCTCAAAGACTCCCGCAACATCGGAAAGGGCGTCGAATTCTTGAACCGGCACTTGTCGGGGCGGTTGTTCTCCGAGGGCGGACGTGGCGAAAAGCTGTTGTTCGATTTTCTACAAGTGCATCAGGTGCGCGGACAGCAATTGATGCTGAACGGCACCCTTCGCGACGTCGATGAGCTGCGGGAGGCGCTCGATAACGCGATGGACATTCTGGACGGCCGAGATTCGGACGACGCCGACGTGCACCGCGACCTGAGACGCCTGGGATTCGAGCCAGGCTGGGGACGCACACCGGCTCAGATCCGAGAGACGATGGGTCTATTGCTCGACATTTTGGAGGCTCCTTCGCCCCGAAATCTGGAGCGTTTTCTCGGCCGCATGCCGATGATCTTCTCCATCGCCATCGTCTCGCCTCACGGATACTTCGGACAATCCAACGTGTTGGGCAAACCAGACACGGGAGGACAGGTCGTCTACATCCTGGACCAAGTTCGCGCATTGGAGCGCGAGATGCGCGCTTCGATTCGCGACCAGGGGCTCGACATCGAGCCTCAAATCGTCGTGCTGACGCGACTCATCCCAGAGGCCGATGGAACGACTTGCGATCAGCGTCTCGAGCCGATCCTGGGCACGGAGAACGCCCGAATTCTGCGCGTGCCGTTTCGTACGTATGAAGGCGGCGAGATCATCAACCGGTGGATCTCGCGCTTCGAGGTCTGGCCCTACCTGGAGCGGTTCGCAATCGACGCCGAGCGTGAGCTTCTCGCCGAGCTGGGCGGGGTCCGGCCCGACTTCGTCATCGGCAACTATTCGGATGGAAACCTCGTTGCCAGCGTGATGGCACACAGGCTCGGCGTGACCCAATGCAACATCGCCCATGCGCTCGAAAAGACGAAGTACCTACTTTCCGACCTCCATTGGCAGGACCACGAATCGGAGCACCACTTCGCGGCCCAGTACACGGCCGACCTGATGGCGATGAACACGGCCGACTTCATCATCACGAGCACCTATCAGGAGATCGCGGGGACCTCGGAAGCGGTCGGCCAATACGAGAGCTACAGCGCTTTTTCGCTGCCGCGCCTGTACCGCGTAGTCTCCGGAATCGATTGCTTCGACCCGAAGTTCAACATCGTGTCGCCCGGGGCCGACCCCAGAGTCTTTTTCCCCTATGATCAAGTCGACCATCGCCCCGAGGAGCTCCGCAACGAGATCGAAACGATGGTCTACGGGGCTCCGAGCTGCGCGTTCCGGGGACTGTTGGCCGATAGGCAAAAACCCGTTCTTTTTGCCATGTCACGTCTGGACCGCATCAAGAACATGGCCGGATTGGTGGAGTGGTACGGGCAAAATCCCGAACTCCGAGACCTCGCTAACCTGCTCATCGTGGGCGGCCGGCTCCGAGTGGAAGAATCCCAGGATCGTGACGAACGCGAGCAAATCGAGCGCACCCACTGGCTCTTCGAAGAGTACGATCTCGAGCCACACGTCCGCTGGATCGAAATGCAGACCGACAAGACCAAGGTGGGTGAGCTCTACCGCTTCGTGGCCGACCAGCGGGGCGCATTCGTTCAGCCCGCTTGGTTCGAAGCCTTCGGCCTCACCGTCGTCGAAGCGATGAGCAGCGGATTGCCCACTTTTGCCACTCGATACGGCGGCCCCCTCGAGATCATCGAAGATGGAATCTCCGGGTTTCACATCGACCCGACTCAAGGCGCCGCGGCCACGCAGGTGATGGTCGACTTCTTTCGTCGATGTGAGCGCTCTCCAAGCGCGTGGGACTCGGTATCCCAGGCCTCGATGCAGAGGGTTCGAGAGCGCTACAATTGGTCTTTGTACGCATCGACGTTGTTGAAGCTTTCACGAATCTATGGATTTTGGCGGTACATCTCCTCTCTGGAACGCGACGAAACGCGCCGGTACCTCGAGATGTTTTACGGCTTGCTGCTACGCCCTTTGTCCAAGCGGGTGCTCGAGCACCACAGTCACTGAGAGCTTTGCGTGATGGAGACCGCCACCGGCTCTGCGTCACGGCCCGTGGCACACCTCGCTCCATCCTCGGTCAAGACCTCGACCCGAAGAGCCCTGACAGGGCGCACGCCCATTCCTTCCTGCGTTGCCAAACGCACCTCGACGACGCCGTCTGACAGGCGGGCCTCGTAGGTGCTGTAGAGAAATTCTCCCTCCAAATAGCCGTATCCGTCCCCCGCATCTTCGTACAGACGGCCGCACGCGTAGCCCTCTTCGTCCAGGGAGACGATCAGACTCAGGGGACCTGCAAACGCCTCTTCGCTGGTTTGGCCCCCGGGGCCCAAAGGCAGGATCGCCCCAGGCCGTAATCGCAGGGTTGGGTGCGCAGGCTGTCGAACGGGGTCTTCACCGACCAACGTAAACGGCCGCCAGCGGCCATGGAGCTCCACGAATTCGCGCTCGGCATCCTCGAGCAACCGGGGCTGCACCACAACATCGGAGCCGAGCAGGAACGCATGGTCTTCGCCACGAAGCGTGCGATCGGCTGGGTCTGCGTAAAAGAGCGGCCTGGCCACCGGAAGCCCGGTGACTGCGGCCTCGCGGAAGAGGGTGTAGAGGTAGGGTAGCAAGCGATACCGTCGGGCCAGCGCAACTTTGGAGATTTCCTCTACTTCGGGCCCGAACGACCAGGGCTCCTGATCGCCCGTGAGCGCATGGTGAGCTCGACAGAAGGGGAGAAAGGCCCCAAGGCCGATCCAACGCGCAAAGAGCTCGGGCGAGGCCGCCCCGCTGAAGCCGCCGATGTCGGGGCCGCTCACCGGTTGAGCCGAGAGGCCCAGGTTGAGCACCATGGGTACCGACCACTGCAGATGCTCCCAGCTCGCGACGTTGTCGCCGGTCCAGGTCGCTGCGTAGCGCTGTCCCCCGAGGTAGCTCGACCGCGTCAGCACGAAAGGACGCTGAAAGGGCCTGGCCTCACGCATGGCCTCGTGTGTAGCTTTGGCCATCAACATGCCGTAGATATTGTGATATTGGGCGTGCGGGCCTGGCGCGATTCCATCGCCTCCGCGATGGCAAAGATCCTCGGGAAGCTCGGCGCCCATCGGCAGAATCGGCGACGGCTCGTTCAGATCGACCCAGAGGCCGTCCATGCCCCGCTCCAGGAAGTCCTTCGTCCGTTGCTTCCACCAACGGCGGGTCTCTGGCCTCGTGAAGTCAGGGAATGCCGCATCGCCCGTCCAGGTCCATTCGTGATGCTCCTCGCCCTGCGGGTCGCACAAGAAATGTTCACCTGCGACCCCTTCATCGTAGACCTCGTATCCTGGCTCGACCTTGACGGCAGGATCCAGGATCCACACGGACTTGAACCCCAATCCGTGTAGATCGTCGTTGGTTGCCTTCGGATCCGGGAAGCCCTCGGGGTCGAAGGTGAAGATCTTGTATTGATCCATGTAGTGGATGTCGATCCAGATACCGTCGCACGGGATTTGGCGGGCTCGGAATTCTCGTGCGAGCTCTCGGACTCGAGCATCCGGATGATAGGAAAACCTGCACTGGTGGTAGCCGAGGGTCCAGCGCGGCGGAAGCTCGATCTTGCCGGTGAGGGCTGCGAGGCGCTGCGCGACTTCTTGGGGCGACTCGGCGTCGATGATGATCAGCGGGAAAGGATGAGCGCAACGCAGATCGATGCCGACTCGCAGATCGATCTCCAAGCGGTAGGTGGTGTCGGCTAGCACCCCGAACGCGCTCCCATCGGGTCGGACCGCCAGCACCCATGGATGAGCCTGGTAGAGGCTTTTGGACCGCTCGTCGTAGTTGGGCACCGGTGTGCCGTCTTCATCGATCCGAAAGGGTTGTTTTGCCCATACCTCGGTGACGAAGCCATTGCGTACGAGCGGCCCAGCCACCTCGCCGGTTGCGTATAGGCTCGTTCCCTCGTCGATGACGACGCTCGCACCGAAGCCTTCGGAATTGCGCTCGAAGTGGGGCACGACCTTCCATGGGTCCGGAACCGGGCCGCGCGCAGCGAGGGGCTGGGTCAATGCAAAAGAACGGGGGAGACGGGCCGGGTCCACGCCCTGCGGGACGAATCGGACGACTCCCGGCGCGATCAACCCGGGCTGCTGAAACGACGAAGATCCCACGCAGCAAACATTAGCGCAGGAGCCGCGGGGTTCACGCCGGCGACCCCCGGGCACGCGCCCACCGGTGCTGACTGCGGCTCTGACTCTGCAGCTGGCACTGTCCCTGTCGCTGCTAGCGACTCAGGGGCATCGTGTAGCACAGGGCTGTTCCTTCCAGCACCACTGTCCCATCGTTGCGCACCACCTCGGTCTGGAGCTTCGTGATCGGCTTGTCTTGCCTGACCTCCAAGACCTCGACCTTCCCGGTGATTTCGTCTCCCGGGCGTACCGGGGCCTTGAAGCTCCAATCGACGTGAAGAAATACGGTGCCAGGGCCCGGCAGGTCTTCGGCAACCACCGCGTTGAGGAT
>JASFKY010000085.1:0-12274 GCA_050118395.1 Myxococcales bacterium
TGAGCTCGATCGGATTGCCCGGCACCAATGGTTTCGTCGGAGAATTCATGATCCTGGCCGGTTCATTCTTTTCGCGATCGCCCATCGGTTTCGGAACCGCCTGGTTCGTCATGACGCTGCTGGCGGCGACCGGGGTGATTTTTGCCGCCGTCTACATGCTGCACGCCGTGCTTCGGATGTTTTGGGGCAAGGTGGTACACGAGGAGAACGCCGCGCTGCCCGACTTGAATCGCCGCGAAGTCTTGTCGCTCCTGCCGCTGGTTGCGCTCGTGTTTTGGATTGGCCTCTACCCCAAGTTCTTCCTCGACAGGTTGTATCCGGCGGCCGACGAGTTCGTGACGGACTTCACCCTCCGCTACTACGAGGGCCGACGCACCACCGAGCCCCATTTGATGGATTTCGACGAGCTCAAGCGGCAGCTGGAAGCAGCAGGAGAGCTCGCGGTGACCGACTCCGCGCTAGAGGAGAAGCGGCCATGAGCTCCTTGATGGGCGTGTCGCCTCTGCTTTTGTTGGTGATTGCTGGCCTCAGCATCATGGTCATCGATGCGTTCACTCGCGACCGAGCCGAGCTCGCCGTGGTGACTGCGGTTTCCCTCTTCGTGGCAGCGGCCCTCGCCGGCGCCATGCTAGTCGGCCCAGATCCCGCGCAGGCGCCCGAAGCGGTGACGCGCTATTTGGCCGTGGATCGCCTCGGGCTTTTCTTCGACCTCGTCATTTGCGTCGGAGGGGGCCTCTCTGCGCTCTTGGCGGGCGGTTATCTGCGCGAGCATGGGTTCGAGCGTGGCGAGTTCTACGTGCTCGTCATCTTCACTGCGTTCGGCGCGATGGTGCTTGCACGTGCCATCGACCTTCTGACGATCTTTTTGGGTCTGGAAACGATGTCCCTCGGCGCGTACTCGCTCGTCGCGTATCGCCGGACTAGCGCCCGCGCGATCGAGGGTGCAGTGAAGTACTTCCTGCTCGGGTCCTTTGCCGCCGCCATTTTGCTGTTTGGCAGTGCCTTGCTCTATGGAGCGACGGGGCACACCGACCTCTTCGGGATTCGGCAAACGATCGCTTCAGGACAGGCCGATGCCATTCTGACCATCTTGGCGCTGGTCATGTTGATCGTGGGACTCAGCTTCAAAGTGGGCGCCGTTCCCTTTCACATGTGGGTGCCGGACGCCTACGAAGGCGCTGCGACTCCCGTGACCGCCTTCATGTCCGTGGCAGTGAAATCAGCAGCGGTGGCGGTGCTGCTTCGAGTCTTGGTGGGCGCCTTCGGCGACCCGGCCACCATGAGCCTTCAGACTGGCTGGACGCCCATCATCGTGATCCTGTCCGTCGTCAGCATGGTGTACGGCAACGTTGCGGCGCTGGCACAAAGCAGCGTGAAGCGCATGCTCGCCTACTCCTCGATCGCACATGCAGGCTACGTTCTAGTCGGGCTGGCGGCAGCGCACAAAGTGGGAGCCTTGGCGGTCAGCTCGGTGCTTTACTACATGGCCGCGTACACCGTGTCGAACGTGCTTGCATTCGGGTCCCTGATCCTGATGGGATCGAAAGGTAAGGAGGCGGTAAGCTACGACGACTTGGCCGGTGCAGGGCGTCGGCACCCATTGGCTGCCTTGCCCTTTGCCATCGGCGTGCTGTCGCTGCTCGGGATGCCTCCCACCGCAGGATTCTTCGCCAAGTACTACGTATTCAGTGCGGCGGTTCAGGCTGATCTGGTCTGGCTTGCGGTCATCGGTGTCTTGGCCAGCGCAGTAGGCTCTTATTACTACCTCAAAGTCATCGTCTATCTCTTCATGCGTGAGCCCGAAGAGGGCAAGCCGATCGCCGTGCCGATGCAGTCCTACTACGTCGCCGCTGCACTGGTCCTGGCCGGTTACTACGTCGTCAAGATGGGAATCACGCCAGGCCGATACCTGGACTGGGCCGTATCGGCGGCGACCGCCTTCGTCAGCTAGCTTGCCGCGCGCCCCACGCGATCACCGGGTCGAACCAGAAGTCGGCGAGGACGGTCTGCAGGCAAGGCATCGAACGCGCGCTTCCACTCGGAAAAGCGGCCTCCGGCTGCCACCGCATCCCGTACGGCAAGGCCCTCGGCCCGCCCCCCTTGCGCCAGCACGTACTCGATCCATGCCCAGCGGGCGCTGGTCGCGCGTACGTCCACTCGCCCCTTGACCCCACGACGAAGGCGCCGGAGCCGCGATTCCACGAGCGGAATCCCTGCGAACGGGACGCCATCGAGGGGTGTATTGCGTTTGGCAACGAATGGAGCGACCCCGAGCGATAGCGGTACGATCGACGACAGTTCCTTGCAGAGCCCGATGAGCTCGTCGATATCCGCATCGGTTTCGTCGGGGAGCCCCACCATGACGTAGAGCTTGAGGCGTTTCATCCCGTGACGGCGTGCGAGGTCGGCCGCCCGACGTAGATGCCCCTCGTTGGTGCGGCGCTGGATCGCGTCGCGCATCCGTTGGCTCGCTCCATCGCTGGCCGTGGTCAGAATCCGATGGCCTGCGCTGGCCAAAGCGCCGACCAGCTCGTCGCGCAAACGATCCGCGCGAAGTGACGACAGGCCAACCTCGCGTCCGGAGTCGGCCAGTGCTTGGACGATCTCGGTAATTTGAGGGTGGTCCGTTGTGGCGGCTCCGACCAAGCCGATACGCTTCGCGTGATCCGGGATCAAGGAAAGCACTTTTTCCATGCTCACCACGCGCATTCCATCGTTGGTCGACCGCCGCATGACGCAGTAGGTGCAGCCTCGATGACATCCTCGCTCCGGCTCGATGAGAAACATGTTTCGAAGCTCGGTATGCGGCGTGATGATTTGTGAAAAGGCGGGCAGCGATTGGTCCGTCGCCTTGTCGATCGGCGGTAGACGGTCACCGTGTAGGCTGGGAACGAAAACATGCGCCCAACCCGATAAAGTGCGCAGCGCGCTCGCTTTGGATTCCGAGTCGAATAGGACCCCCAGCACGTCGTGAATGGACTCGTCGGCTTCGCCCATCAACACGGCATCGGCAAACGGTGCAAGCGGTAGGGGGTTGCTGAAGGTGAGCGGACCACCCACCAGCACGAAAGGATGCTGGGGCCCTCGCTCCTCTGCCAGGGGGGGGAGGCCCGATAGCTCCAAGGCCTCGATCATCCCGGCCAGCTCCGCCTCGTAAGCGACCGAGAACGCAATTACCGGGTAATTCGAGACCGGTCGGAGCTTCTCGTAGGTCAAAAGAGGGAGGCGCGAGCGGCGCCACGCCTCGACGTCATCGGGCAAAAACGCGCGGTGCGCCGCACGGGCATGAGATCCGTTGACCGTCCGGTAGATCGTTTGAAAGCCCAGTGACGACATGCCCACGCGATACGGGCTCGGATAGACCAGGGCCACCGACTCGGGAGCATCCTTGTCGATGGCCCCGACCTCGGCGCGCACCCGCGCCACGATTTCGCGTTCCAAACCCATGCTCTGCCCAGTGCTCGAAAAGAGCCCTCAGTCTACGGTGGTTCCGACCCGGGACCAGCGGATGCGATCCAGGAGCGACTCGCGCGTATTTTTCCACGACATGTAGATGAACAGGGCCTTGCCCTTGATGCGCGAATTCGACACGGCCCCAATCAGCGGATTACGGCTGTCGTTGGAGCTGTCGCGATGATCGCCAAGGACATATACGTGATTTTCGGGCACCACGAGAGGCAGGCGGTCGAGCGGAAAATCGTGGCGTGAGTGGCTGATCCGGTGCGTCATGCCGTCGAGCTTCTCCACGTAAATTCGGCACGTCGGGTCGATGTTTCGCTGCTCGTCTTTGGAGCACGCACCCAGCTCCATCGTTTCCAACACCTTGCCGTTGCGAATGATCTTTCCATCCCGAATGACGATTTCGTCTCCACCTACGCCGATCACCCGTTTGACGATGTCTTCGTTGTCCGCCGGGCTATGAAGGATGATGACGTCTCCTGGATCGGGGCCACCCCAGTTGATGACGGCTTGGTTGGTGAATGGGAGGAACAACCCGTACGGATACTTTGCCACGACGACCCGGTCACCATCGAGCAGGGTGGGCTCCATCGAGGGGCCGTCGATGGCAAATGCCTCAAAAAGGGTGATTCGTATGACCAGCGCCAACAACAGGGCCCCGCCGATGGTCAGCAGATTCGACTTCCAGCCGTCCCCCGTTCTGGCCTGACGCGCCCCTCTCGAAGCAGCTTTGTCTGGTCTATTGCTCATTCGTGCGAGATCACCGGCGAGCAGCGCGGCAGAGCACTTCGCTGGCGCGGACGCTAGTCTGCGCGTAGGCATGCGTCAAGCAACCCCATGAAGATCCTCTGTATCGATACGGCGACCGAATCCGGCCTGGTGGCCGTGGCCTGCGACGACCGCACCCGCGCCTCCGTTCGGTGGCGGTCGGCTGGACGGCACGGCGAGAATCTCCTCGGTTACATCGAATCGGCACTCTCGGACGCTAGCGTCTCTCGTGGCGACGTGTCCGGCATCGGTGTAGTCACCGGCCCCGGCGGCTTCACCAGCCTTCGCGTGGGCCTGGCCACCGCCAAAGGCCTCGCCCTTGGCTTGGATCTGCCCATCTTCCCGCTGAGCTCGCTTCGTGTGATGGCTCGCTCCATCCGGGCGCCGGAAGGCTCAGTGCGCGTTCCCGTCATGAAGGCGTATCGAGGTGAAGTCTTCGCGGCTGCCTATGTGGAGCGCGATGGCGATCTCGACGAGCTGGTCGAGCCGCGGTCAGGTCATCCCACGAAGGTGCTCCAAGAGATTCGGGACGCCGTAGGTGTGCGTCCAATCTCGGCCTGGACCGAGGAAGACCGCGTCACTGCGGATGCCCTGGTGCAAGAAGCGCGTTTCGTCATACGCACCGAAGGCGCTGCGGATTTGGCGTCTCTGGAGCCTCGATACCTTCGTCCCAGCGACGCAAAGCTTCCCGAGCGGCCCCTTCGGACCGAGTGATGAACGCGATCCTAGCGCTCGTGCGCCGCCATCGCGTCACGATACGTTCGTTCGTATAGGCGAATGGTGCGTTCCCAAGAATGGTCGATGCGCATGATCCGGCTCTGAAGCTCTCGAAACGCTTTGATGTTGGCGAAGACGGCGGCCGCGCGTTGCAATGCTGCGAGCAGAGACTTCTCGGTGGGCTCGTCGTAAAGGAGCCCGGAGCCTGTCTTCAAAGAAGCCTCGCAATCCACGACTTCGTCGGCCAGGCCTCCTTCTCGGTGAACGATGGGCAAGGAACCATAGCGCTGCGCACGCATTTGAATGTTTTCGGTGGGAGCTTCCCGGCCAGGCACGATGACGAAGTCACTCGCTGCAATGAGCGAGTGGTGGAAGGCTTCGTCGTTCCCGGTCTTGATCTGAATGCGATCGGGCCACTGATCCCAGAGCTCCTCGTATATCGCGACGAGCTCTCCGCCGCCCTCCAACTGGACGACGAGCTGCACGTCGTTCCTCAAGAAATCCGGGCCAACTCGAGCCAACACGTCCATTGCGTCACCTTCCACGCGACCGATGGCGGCGAACAAAGGCACGTCACTGCGCACCGGAAGGCTCAACTCCCGTTGCAGGACGGCCTTGCATTCCCCTTTGCCCTCCATGTCGAACGGGTCGAACCGAGCTGGGAGATGGCCATCGGTGGCGGGGTTCCAACGAGCGGGGTCGATTCCGTGACGAACGCCCACCAGTCGAGAGCTGATCTCCCGAAATACCGGCGCTAGCGAATTGGGATTGTCGGAACGCTGAAGCTGGTGTGCATAGTTTGGGGAAAGCGTCGTGATTCGATCCGCATCGAGCAGACCAGCCTTCAGCACGTTGACGTGATCATCGTCACGGGCTTTTTCGCCTAGACCCAACCACGGCGCGTCTCGCTGATCGAATCGGCCCTGGCGATCCGCATCGTATACGGTCAACACGCTGGGGAGATCGGGGAAAGCTTCCCGCAATCGTGCGACCACCGCCGCTCCCGCCCAGTCGTGCGCATGAACGACGTCGTAGTCATCTGGGTTCTCACGAACACGTGCGGTTACGGCCGCCGCAAAGAGGCCCACTCGTGATGCATCGAGCTGCTCTCCTTCGCCATCGAGCGAGCCGGCCGAAAGCAGAAGCTCTTCGTTTCCGATGAAGGTCAGGTCGACGCCATCGGGATTGCGTCCCGTGTAGAGCTCGCAAGGCCAGACCCTGCCGCCGAGCTCGGGCTCGAGCTTGGTCAGCCGTCGCGCTAGGGCCAGCTTTGCGACGTCGATGTGTGCGTACAGAGGGGATACGAGCTCCACACCATGGTCGGCACGACGCAAGACCTTGGCCAGAGTCGACACCTCCCGAGCTTGTCGAGTCGCGGTGAATGCTTGAGGGGCGATGAATAGAACTCGCAAAGTGCTGGACCATAGCGATTTTCGCAGCTGCGGCCACTTGGAAAAACCCGGTTGCGCTCAAGATGGCCTGCGCCAGGATTCAGGAGATGGCTGGGCGCGGAAAAATCGTGGTTACGGGCTCATCTGGGCTGGTCGGGCAGGCGCTGGTTCCCGCACTTCGGGACAATGGTTTTGAAGTGCTGCGGCTGGTGCGGCACACCCCTTCCAACCAGGACGAGGTTCAGTGGGATCCGGCGGCCGGCACGATCGACGTCGAAGCCTTGCAGGGCGTGAGCGGCGCGGTTCATCTTGCCGGGGACAACATCGCGGACGGACGCTGGACCGAATCGAAGAAGGCAAAAATCAGAGATAGCCGCGTTCGGGGTACGCAATTGCTTGCCGGTGCTCTGGCTGGACTTTCGCCGAAACCCCGAGTCCTCGTGTCCGCATCTGCGATCGGTTACTACGGAACGAGAGGCGCGGAAACCCTGGACGAGGCAAGCAAGTCCGGAACCGGCTTTCTCGCCTCCGTCTGCCGTGATTGGGAGGCTTCTACGTCGTTGGCCTCAGAAGCTGGAATTCGTGTGGTGCTCGCGCGCATCGGCATCGTGCTTGCGGCCGACGGAGGCGCCCTCGAGAAGATGAAGATTCCCTTCATGCTCGGCGTGGGGGGGCGAATCGGCGATGGAACCCAATACATGAGCTGGATCAGTCTGTCCGATTTGGTATCCGCCGTCGTGTTTGCGCTCGAGCGTGAAGATCTCGAAGGCCCCGTCAACTTCGTCTCTCCGAGTCCAGTGACCAACGCGGATTTCAGCAAGACGTTGGGTCGTGTCCTGAAACGACCCGCGGCGCTTCCCGTCCCGAAGTTCGCGCTCCGGCTCGCCGTCGGATCGGACATGGCCAACGAGATGCTCATCGGCGGAGCCCGCGTGATCCCAGCCAAGCTGCACGCCCACGGATTCGAGTGGCAGCATCCGACGCTCGAGCCCGCACTGCGTGCGATCCTCTGACGTTGTCCCTTGCTTGACCCACGATCGACCTTCGGCAGACACTAGGGGCGTGCCGAAGGCGCCGTCGTCGTCGTTGAGCGCGTGGGCATCGGCCCTGGCGTTTTTCCTCACCGGGCTGTTTCCGCTCTTCAATGCCGACGCTTATGGGCATTTGGCCCAGGGAAGGCAGATTGTGGCGCTCGGCGCCATTCCCAAGCTCGATCCGTTCTCTTTTTGGACTCCCGAGCCCCAACGCTGGAACAACTACGAGTGGGCCTACGACCTGCTCACCTGGCTGACCTACGACCACTGGGGCGCCAGTACGTTGGTCTTGTTCAAGTGCATTGCCCTCGGCGCCGTGGGCTATTTTCTAGTGATTTTGGCCGGGCGCTTGTCCCAAGGGGCTCGGGGCGCTGCTCCGCTCACGCTTGCCGGGCTGTTGCTGGCGCTCCCGGTCGCCCGGTTTCGATTCACCACCCGGCCCCAGATCGTCGGTCTGGTTTTCCCGGCGATCTTGCTTCTAGGGATCGGCACCTTGTTCGACGATCGTGCCTCGGCTCGGAAAAAAGGCTGGATCCTCGGTGGGCTCGCCTTGCTTCACGTGGTTTGGGTCAATGCCCATGGCTCGCATCTCTTGGGTTTGGCCCTCGGCGCCATATTCGCGGGGCTTTCGATTCGAACGCCGGCGTTTCGCTGGATGGTCAGCCTCTTCGCGCTCCAACTCGTGGCGACTGCGTGTACGCCGTTCGGAGCCTTCATCGCCACCGACGCGATTTCACACGTATTCGAGCCGCGGTACCGCGAGCTGGTCGTCGAATGGGGCCCCTGGTCTCCCGAAGACCCACTCCGGCTTCTCGTGGCACCCACGGTGGTTTCGCTCTTGGTGCTTGCGTCCATGCGGCCGGTGACCCGATCATCCCGATTCGGCCTGGCGTACGGCGTCTTTTGCGTGCTGCTCAGCTTGATGGCCTTTCGCTCCATGCGATTCGTCGCGCATCAAGTGCTCTTTTGCGCACCCTTCATCGGCGCCGGCCTGTCACGAATCGCAATGCCACGAATCTCGTCGCGCGCAGCGGTCGTGCTGGTGGGAGGTGCTGCAGCCCTGTCGGCATTTTGGATGACGCGGCTGGTGCCTCACCTGGGTTTTGGGCTCGGTGAAAACAAGCAGAGGTACCCCTGGGCGTCTGGCGAGCTCGTGGAGCAGGAAGTCCCGAATCCCCGAATTCTCGCAAGCATCGAGGACAGCTGGTTCCTCATGTTTGCCGTTCCTAGCTCCAAGCTTCTCATCGACGGCCGAGTGCCCTTTTACGGGCCGGAGATGATACGGCGAGTCGGCGAGAGCTTCGCAAACGTGACTCTGCTTGCCGACGAGCTCGATCAATACGACGTCAACACGGTCGTCATCGATCATACGCGATCCGACCACATAGCCGCCGCCCAGTATCTGTACCGCCGCTCCAATTGGATCCTCGGCTTCGTCGAAGACAAGCATTCGTTGTTCGTACGCCGCGGGGAGGCCACGACGCTTGCCCCTTTCGTCATCATTGCGCCGGGCTATCGCACCGGTCGGTTGCTCGATGCCCGCATTTCGGATGCGGCGGTCGAAGCAGAGGTGAGTCGCTTGGGCTCGCAACTCAATACGGAAGCCATTCACGCATGGCATCTAGGGCTGGCCTTGCTTCGCCCCCTCGCGCGCGATGGCGATCGTGCTGGCATCCGGATGGCTCGAAATGCAAGCGAGCAAAAGCGCGCGCGAGATGCATACGGGCTGCTCACGGTGCCCGCCCGACGATATCCGGGCTTTACCACGATCGAGCTTTTTCGGGCCATGGCGGCGCTATCGGCCTGCGATGTCTCCAAGGCGCGGGAGGCTGCAGGTCGAGCCATGGTGGGCGGCCAGACCCGGGAGACTTCCCTGGTGCTGCTCGAAATCGAGCTGCGAGCGGGCCCCGAGCCGCGACGTGTAGCGGCCATGGAGCAGCTCGATCGGCTTCGGATGAATCCAGAGAGCCGTGACGATCCATGGGTCGTTGCACTCACCCGCAACCTGGCCGAGCGCTGTCCTACATTTTAGGCGATGCCGTCGCGGTCGAGCTCCATCAGGGTGATCTCCGCGGGCGCGGCAATGCGCATGGGTGGCCCCCAATAGCCGGTTCCCGAGCTCACGTAGATTTGGGAATCTCCGCGGCGATGCAAGCCGGACAAATAGGGTTGCACCAGCCTGGTCAGGAATCCGAAGGGAAATATCTGGCCGCCGTGCGTGTGGCCGGAGATCTGAAGATCGACGCCGTGCTCGCGTGCCTCTTCGAACTGAACCGGTTGATGCGCTAGAAGCACGACGGGCTTGCTGATGTCCCGGCCGTTCATCGCCCGTGCCACGTCGGCGCCGTGGCCGTTGCCGAACTGATGTGCCGTCCAATCGTCCACGCCCGCCAGGTGGATCGAATCGCCGTTCTTGTAGACTTCGACGTGCTCGTTCCGAAGCGTGCGGATCCCGAGGTTTCGCAGGAACTCCAACCAGGAATCCGCCCCCGAGTAATACTCGTGATTCCCCGTCACGAAATACGTGCCCAAGGTTGCGCGAATGTCGCCCAGGGGGGCCACTGCGCTTCCCAGATCTGCGACCGAGCCGTCGATCAGATCGCCGGTGATGGCCACGATGTCGGGTTCCAGGGCATTGACCTTCCGCACGACATCCAGCACGAAGTCTCGCCCGATGGTGAGGCCTACGTGCATGTCCGAAAGCTGCACCAAGCGTAGCCCGCGCATCGATTCTGGAAGCTTCTTCAAGCGAATCGGCACGCGCTTGACCTCGACCGGCCGCACGGCCGACCAAACCCCGTAGCCCGAAAGGGCAAACCCGAGCAGACCGGCCGTTCCCGCCAGGATCTGCGCCAAAAACTGACGCCGTCCGCCATCAATCGAGGCCAGGCTCGCGTATTTCACCCAGCTCCAGCGCGCGAGCTCGCCGCCCCAAAGCAAGACCAGCAGCAGGAACATCGATCCCATCCAGACGTACCCGACCCAGGATACGGGGATGGCGACGGCTCGCGGCAAGGTCCTCCACGCCAACATCGACGCAGGGATCGAGAGAGCAAGCAGGACGAGCGCCACGGTCGCGACCTGGCGCCACGGCGACGGCCACATGGGATCGCGAACCAGTCGCGTCCACAAATAGTAGTGAGTCCCGACGGTCAGACCGACGATGACGCTGAAAAAGATGACGATGCGGCCGAACGACATGATGCGCCGTGTGGAAGCGTCTAAGGATGAGCAGTCAGCCCGTCAAGTCGACGCCTGCCCGGGCAACGAGGGATCGGGCGAGTCGTACTGCTTTTTGCTTTCTTCGAGCTGTTCCACCAGACGCTGGCGTATCTCGGGATGGGTCAGAGACACGATGCGGGCGGCCAAGAACGCAGCATTCTTGGCGCCATCGATACCCACGGTTGCAACGGGCACGCCTGGGGGCATCTGCACGGTGGAGAGCAATGCGTCGACGCCCTGTAAGGCGCCCGAGGCGATGGGCACGCCGATGACGGGTCGGGTGGTCTGTGCGGCGACGACGCCGGCGAGATGTGCAGCCATTCCGGCGCATGCGATGAAGACCTCGACACCCTGCGCCTCGGCTGCTTCGATGTATTGGGCGGTCTCTTGGGGGGTGCGATGGGCGGATAGAACCCGGACGTCGCTCGGAATGCCCAGGCTGTCTAGGACATCACGTCCTTTCAAGACGACCGGAAGATCGCTCGGGCTTCCCGTCAGAATCGCGACGATAGGAGCATCGGTCTTGGTGAGTGGGCTGCTCGTCACGCGCACCGCATTAGCGCAAAGGAGCCGTCGCGTCACCTCCTGAGGTCGCGAAAGGCGTTTCCGGCCCTTTACCGCTTCCAATTGACGGTTTATAGGGCCATTCCATGAGAAAAGCCTTCCACAGCCGAAGCTACGGGGCCCCATGGCGCGTCCTGATTGCCACCGTCCTGAGCGCCTCGATCCCCATCGAGGCGGCGGCCCAAGAAACGTCCACCACGACCTCGGAGCCCGAGGAAAGGGAAACGGAGGAGCAGACGAGCGATGCGCAGGGCGCTCCTCGGACGCCCGACGAGGCTCTGTCGGAGCTCCAAACCGAGATGAAACCGAGGGACCTCATCACAGCTCCCGGAGGTGTCCTCGTCGAATCGATCGATCCCGATCTGGCGGTCGAATCGGTCAAAGCGAGTATGGCCAAGATCCAAAAGCAATCGGAGACCGATGTCGGAGAAACCTATGTCATCGAGTTTGGCGACACCTTCGACTGGGTCCGGCTCGTTTCGGGGGAATGGATCAAAGGCGAGATCAAGCGCATGCGCGACGACAACCTCGAATTCGACAGCGACAAGCTCGACATGCTGAACATCGACTTTGCTGACGTTACGCAGGTACATTCTCCGCAGGTCAACACCTACGTGTTTGATGAACGCGTGAGTGCGACCGGCAAGGCGATCATTCTCGAGGACAAGGTCATCGTCGAAACCGACCAGGGCACGAAGGTCTTTCCACGAAGCGAGCTCGAGTCCATCGTACAGGGCGGCGAGAGAGAAAAGGACTGGTGGTGGATGAAGCTTCGCTTTGGTCTCACCTTGAACAAGGGGAATACCGATCAGCTTACGTACGACATCAATTTCAACGTGCGACGCGAGGATCGCCTCACGATGCTCAATCTGAATTACAACGCGAATTTCGGTCGAACCGACGGCGTTCAAAACGTGAATCGGCACCTCGGAGATCTCGATTTCAAAGTGTTCGTGTCGAGTCGGTGGTTCGTGACTCCCTTGTTCGGTCAGCTCTTCAACGACCGCTTTCAGAATATACGCTTTCGAGCGACGCCCGCGGCAGGCGCCGGCGTTCACATCATCGACAAGCCGAACGTCACGTGGGACTTCCAGACAGGCATCGGATACCAGTTCTTGC
>JASFKY010000086.1:0-12194 GCA_050118395.1 Myxococcales bacterium
CGCGGCATGGCAAACTACAACGCGACGAAGGCATACGACCTACTGTTCGCCGAGGGTCTCGCATCGGAGTTGGCGCCCTACGGTGTCGACGTACAGGCATTGTGCCCTGGGGGAACCCGCACCGAATTTCAGCGGGTTGCAGGCCTCGACACGCGACGTTTCGGCCCTCTTGCACGGTTGATTTTCGCGAGCCCAACCGCTGTCGTGACGGCGAGCCTACGCAATCTGGGCCGTCGCGTGACGGTCGTGCCCGGCTTGATGAACAAGCTGACTGTGACGATTTTGAAGGTGCTTCCGCGAAGACTGGGCCGCTGGATGCTCGGAGTCACCATGGACCGCTTCGCGGCGCGCGGCTAGCGTCCTCGGAGACGTTCGAGGTCGTCGGGCTGATCCAAATCGAAACCGATGCCGTCGCTCACCTGGATGCTCACGCTCAAGCCCAGGCTTCGCGCTTGATCTTGGTGACGACGAAGGCTGTCCTCGTGTCCGAGACAGCTCGGCAATCGTGTAGCCGGCCTGACCGCCACGACGTTGGTTCCTCGGCGACTGAGATCGGGAACGAGCACCACATCGCTGCGTTCGAGTTGCCGAGATACACGCTCGATGTCCGCAACGCTCAAGTCGGGTAGGTCGCTCATGCAGATCATCACGCTGGTTGCGCCGCGCTTTTCCAGATCGACGAGCGCCCCATCGACTACATCCGCGAGCCCCTGGCTTCCTTCGGCGTCCACCAGCGCCACGAGGCCCAAGCGATTTGCAAGCTCTCTCGCGTCGGCCGAGTCGCTGACCACCGCAACCTGGTCGATGGCCGGGGATGCGCGAAGGACGCTGACGACGTGCTCGAACATCCCTCGCGTCAGTCGCACGCGTTCTGCTGGAGACAGCACTTCGGCCAGCCTGGATTTTCCGCGATCGAAGCCCTTGATGGGGACGAGTGCCCAGCGATTCATGGCAAGCTCCGCGCGAAGTCGATCAACTCGCGCGCCAACGTCAATCGATCCTCTTTGCCTTGGATCAGAATGTTGGTCTCCAAGATCGGAAAGTCGGCCGCGAACCCGTCGCCGTGATGAACGACGTATCCGTCGAGCATGCCGTCGTAGTGCTTGGCCACCGATTCAGCAGATGGTGCGCGGCCCTCGATGTCGGTGATCATGTCGGCAAGGGGGCCTTTGACGGCTCTGCCCGCCACGATGGGGCTCACGGCCACGGTCTTGACGCGACGAATGAGGTCGACCACACCCGACAGCGTGAGAATCGGGTCGATGGAGACAAAGGGGTTGGACGGACAGATCACGACCAAGCAGGCTCGGTCGATGGCTCGTATGACGTCGGACGTCGTTCGATCGAGCCCATCATAGCGAACGGCACGTACCCTGGGCAGACCTCGCTCCTGGATCAACCAGTGTTGGAACGGCAGCTCTGCGCCGTCGTGGGTGACGATGGTCGTCGGCCGAGGAGCGTCACTCATGGGAAGAATGGGCCGATCGACCCCGAGCTGCATGCGAAGGGCGTTGGTGACCTCCGTGAGCGATTGACCGCGGCTCATCGCCGCCGTCCTGTAGAGATGAGTCACCAGATCACGGTCGCCCAGCTGAAACCAATCGTCCTGTCTACGCCGCGTTGCTTCCGCAAGCACGTGAAAGCTGTCGCCGGCAATGCCCCAGCCTCTGTCCTCGGGAGACATTCCCGCGAGGGTATAAATCACGGTATCGATGTCCGGGCTGATGTGCAGGCCCCAATGTCGGAAGTCGTCTCCGGTGTTGACGATGACGTCGAGCGCGCTCGGAGCGAGCGCCTGGTCCAGCCCATCGACGAGCCGCGCGCCTCCGACACCACCTGCGAGAGCGACGACGTTCCAGTCATGGGGGGACGGGGAGATCATGCGTACAGGTCGACTTCGGCATCGCGCAGCAAGGTTTGAGCGGAGTCAGTCGGCGGTTCGAACCCGAGACCTCGTACGAGCGTCACCGGGCGTCCTTCGTCTGCTTGGCCGGCGACCAGGTCCGCAGCCGCGGCAAGCGCATCGCCGATCGCACACTCGGTGGCTTCCAAGACTCGTCCATGACGATCACTCGCGCCACGTCGATCCCAGAGCATGGGCACCCCCGCTGCGCCGATTGCGAAGCCCACCGTGCCACGCCGGAAAGGCCGCCCCCATGAATCGGTGATGAGGACCCCGGGCTCGATTCCAAATCGCGCGGCAAGGCCGGCGCGGAGCGACGCGGCGCTTTGGTCGGGATCGCGGGGCAGGGTGAGCACCCAGGGCCCGGTGCCCGCAAGCGCATTCGACGGAGCGGCATTGCTCGCATCGATGCCCGCATTGGCCGAAACGAAGCCAAGCCGGTGTCGAACGATGAGCGCGCCGACTTTCTTTCGTGAAACGCCCGTACTTTGTAGAAGAATCAGCTCGACCAGTCGTGGGTCTTTTTGGATCTCCTCCGCCAGCTGCAGGGCTCGATCGCTCGGAACGATCGTTCCCAAATCGACGAAACAGCCCTCCGCGCGCGAAACGACTTTGCTCACCACCACGACGACATCGCCCGCACGCAGAGAGATGCCTTCGCGAATGAACGCCGAAGCGACGACTTCGGAGAGGTCGTCTCCGGGTTCGATCGTAGGAATGTTTCGCAGGGCACGAATCGACAGCTCCGAGCCGATGCTCAAGGCTGGCTGGTGCGGGGTCATTCCTTCTCCGGGATTCCCGTGATGCGCACGCCCGAGCCCACCGCACCGTAGTGCCGATTGATGTGAAGCAGGACGGGGGTCATCGACTCGAGCGCGATGGCATTCTTGAGCACCCCGGCATCGATGCCACGCAGGCCCAGATCGGAAATCACAGAGATGACCGTCGCACGAGCTTCCTTGTCGTCACCGCATACCAGTACGTCGCAGTCGAAGACGTAACTCGGGTCCCCGAGGTGCTCCGAGCTGATGTGATGAAGCGCTGCGACCAGACGGGCGCTCTCGGGCAACAGAGCTCGTGCCTCGAGTGCCGCAGCTTGGCCTTCGGGCAGATTGACCGAACGAACCTTGGGTGGTTTCAGCGGAACCGTGATGTCGACGACGATCTTCTCGTCCACGACCCCCTTGATCGAATCGAACGTTTGGCGGTGCGCGCCGTACGGAACCGTGACGATGATGAGCTCGGACTGTCTGCAAGCGCTCAGGTTATCTGTTCCTCGTACTTGGAGCCCGAGTTGGTCCGAAAGCTCTTTTGCTTTCTCCGCTCCCTTTTCGGCCTGGCGCGAGCCGATGACAATCTCGTGTCCCGCCCTGGCCCAACGCGCTGCCAGGCCGCGTCCCTCACGACCGGTGCCACCTACGATTCCGATTTTCATAGCTCCCTCACGCGTTGAGCTCGGCCATGAACCGAAGCGTATCCATGTCCTGTGACCCGATCATCAAAGTTCCGACCGGGGAGTCTTGCCACCGCTGAAATCGATCACGGATGCGGTCTTTCGAGCCGACCAGATAGAGCGCGTCGACCATTTCGTCCGGGACTGCAGCGATGGCTTCTTTACGTTTGCCATCCAGAAAGAGGGTTTGAATCTTTTCGCATGACTCCTCGAAGCCTACGCGGCTCAAATAATCCTTATAGAAGTTCTTCTTGCGCGATCCCATTCCGCCGATGTAGAGCGCAAGCTGCATCTTGCAAGGCACCATCGCGTACTCGGGGTCCCCGATGATGACTACGACGGTAGGCGCGACGTCGAAGCTGTCGATGCCCTTGCCATTGCCCGCCTTCTCGAATCCCTCGTTGAAGTTTTCCATCAAGACCTCGGGACGTTCGGGATGCATGCACGTGAGGAGGCAACCGTCGGCAATCTCTGCAGACATGGCCTGTGACTTGGGCGCCATGGATCCCGTGTAGACTGGAATGTCGGGGCGGCTGCGAATCATGCTGCGCAGGGGCTTGCCTTGCCCAGATGCTCCTTCCCCCTGATAGGGAATCTGATAGTGCACCCCATCGAATTCGAGCGGCTCTTCACGGGCGAAGATCTTCTTCACGATGGTCACGTATTCACGAAGCCAAGTGAGCGTCTTGTGGAAGGGGACGCCATGCCAGCCCTCCACGACCTGCGGTCCTGACGTTCCAAGGCCCATGATGAAGCGTCCGTTCGACAACACGTCCATGGTCATGGCCGTCATCGCGGCGTTTGCCGGGGATCGCCCCGGCAGTTGCATGATGGCGGTCCCGAGCTTGATGGTCGAAGTCTGGGAGCCGACCCATGCCAACGGCGTCACTGCATCGTTGCCCCACGATTCGGCGGTCCAGATCGAATCGTAGCCGAGGCTCTCGACTTCTCCGATTTTCTCCATGTTCACCAGGTCCTGTACCGTCGTATTGAGTTGAGGACCCGCGTACCCCAGTGTCAGCCCAAGCCGCATTCGATCTCCTAGGAAAGAGGCAATGTGAGGCTTCGTATCAGGAACTGGGCATGGCTTCAATTTGATGTAGGCCACGTCCCGGGTCAGCCTGCGACAATGCGGGTGTTGGTGACCGGAGCGTTCGGACGACTCGGGCAGGAGGGGCTCGAACGCCTCTTGCAGGAAGGGCATTCCGTCGTCGCCTTCGACGTTCCAAGCCGGCGAAACCGCAGGATGGCCCGGCGACTCGAGGGTCGCGCGAGGACGGTGTGGGGAGACATTCGCTCAGCCGAGGACATTGGCCCGTGTGTCGCCGACTGCGATGCCATCATTCACAACGCGGCCATTCTAGCCCCCGCCTCGGAGAAGAATCCGGAGCTTGCCCACGCGGTGAACGTCGGCGGGACCAGGAACATCCTGGAGGCCATGAAGCGGCGGCAGAGGCCGCCGGTGATCGTCTTTTCGTCGTCACTATCCGTTTGCGGCCCGCGAATGCCGGGCGGTCCGCCGCTCCAGGCGTCGGACCCCGCCGTGGGCACCGACGTCTACACGTCCGACAAGGCGGAATGCGAGACGCTGTTGAAGGAGGCGGGCGTTCCCTTCGTCATTTTTCGAATCGGTGTATCCCTGGGTCCCAAGACCGCGGCAGGCGATCTTTCCCCCGATGTCTTTCGCACCTTGTTCCGCATTGATCCGGCAACCCGCCTCGAATGGGTGCACCCCCGAGACGTGGCGCTCGCGCAAGCGCGCGCCATCGAAACCCCAGCTGCCGTCGGCAAGACCTTGATGATCGGTGGAGGCGAAGGTTGCCGCTTGACCTTCGGCGAGCTCTACGGTGCCATGTTCGACGCGACCGGATTGGGACGCTTTCCACCTCGAGCGTATGGGACGCAAGTCTACTATTGTGACTGGCTCGACACGACCGAAAGCCAAGCGCTGCTCGGCTATCAGCATCTGCGTTTCGACGACCTGATCGAGGAACTTCGCCACGACTCACGACTGACCCGGCCGCTCACCAAGGCACTTGCTCCCGTCATCCGTCGGTTTCTGCTGCGGTACTCCGAGGCTTGGCAAACGCGCAATGCCCCCTAGTGCCTTCACGCGTGCTGGTTGGAAACCGAAACGACCTCGCCCGTCATGTAGGAGGCGTAGTCGCTGGCCAAAAACACCATGACGTTGGACACCTCCCATGGCTCGGCGCCCCGGCCGAACGCTTCTCGCTTTTGCAGCTCTTCCAGCAGCCCGGCTGGCGTGACCTTCGCGAGGAATGGATGCATGGCAAGTGATGGGGCCACGCAGTTGATGCGTACGTTGCCGGCAGCCGCTTCCATCGCAGCGCACCGTGTCAGCGCCATGACGCCCGCCTTTGCCGCGGCGTAATGAGACTGCCCTTCCTGGGCACGCCATCCTAGGACCGAGGCATTGTTCACGATCGCTCCCTTGCCCCGCGGCATCATGTGTTTGAGCGCCGCACGCACGCATCGAAAGCAGCCGTTCAGTGTCACGTCGAGCACCGTGCTCCATTGCTCGTCCGTCATGTCCACCAGCTTGGCATATCCCCCGAGCCCCGCGTTGTTCATCAGCACGTCGACGTGGCCCATCTGCTCGACTGCCGCGGCGAACATGGCTTGGACTTCGTCTTCGCATGTCACGTTGCACAGGACGGTGCCTGGGCGCATGCCCGTCTCGCTTTCGATCTTGTCAGCGGCTTCCCCGAGGCGTCGCTCGTGAATGTCGCTAATCATCAGCCCCGCAGCGCCCTCCTCGGCGCACCGCACGGCGGTCGCGAAGCCGATTCCCGTGCCTGCCGCAGCGGTCACGAGGACGGTCTTGCCTTCCAGCAGCGCGTGTCCTGCGACGTACTTGGGTTCTTTGCTCATCGCGGCTCCTTTGGTAAACCGAGTCCCCGTTCACCGATGATGTTTCGTTGAATCTGATTCGATCCCGCGTAGATCGTGTCCGCTCTCGAAAAGAGGTACCACTTCTGCATCGGCGTGAGCTCATAAGGCGCCGAGTCGATCAGCTCCGACCTAGCTCCCAATACGTCCATGGCGAGCTTGCCCAAATCGCGATGCCAGTTCGACCAATAGAGCTTGCTGATGAGCGCCTCGCGGCCCAGATCGGCGCCTCCATGCTCGAGCATGCGAAGGGCGTTGACGCGCATGATTTTGAGACCGATCCAAGCCGCAGCCAAACGTTGGCGAAAGACGGGATCCTTCGCGGCTCCGTTCCGTTTTGCCTCTTCCACGACCTGCTCGAATTCTTGCTGAAACAAATACTGCTGGCCGAGCGTGGAAGCACCGCGCTCGAACGCCAAGGTGCCCATGGCCACCTTCCAGCCATTGTTGACGCCGCCTACGACATGCTCTTTGCGCGCTTTGGCTCCGTCGAAGAAGACCTCCGCAAATTCGGCTCCTCCGCTGAGCTGTCGGATCGGGCGTACGTCGATTCCTTCTTGTCGCATGGGGACGAGGATGTAGCTCAGACCTCGGTGCTTGGGTGCGCTCGGATCCGTGCGGCACAGGACGAAGCACCAGTCGGAGTAAGACGCTCCGGACGTCCAGATCTTTTGGCCTTCGATGATCCATTCGTCACCGACCAAGGTGGCTTTGGTTTGCACGTTGGCCAGATCGGAGCCGGCCCCTGGTTCGGAGTAACCCTGGCACCAGATCTCGTCGCCGGACAGGATGGGAGGCAGGAAGCGTTGGCGCTGTTCCGGTGATCCGAAATGGATGAGGGTGGGGCCGAGCAGCGTTTCACCGATGTGACCCACGCGGCCCGGGCCGTTGGCGCGCACGTATTCCTCGTTGAAGATGGCTTCCTCTTTGATGCTGACGCCTCGTCCGCCAACCTCCTTGGGCCAACCGATGCAATTCCAACCGGCCGCGCCCATCACCTTGCCCCATGCGATTCGCTCTTGCACGTAGGACTCTTGGTCGCCGGAAGCGCCACGACCTCGCAGATGGCGGAAGGGTCCGCTGAGCTGCTCGTGCAACCAAGCCCGTGCCTCCTCTCGAAACGCCTCTTCTTTTTTGGTCAGTCGTAGCTCCATCACAACCCCATGAGCTTTGCCACGCGTTCGCGGTGAAAAGCCGGATCTCCGAAGAGGATCTCGGAGGACTTGGCTCGTTTGAAGTACATGTGCGCCGGGTGCTCCCAAGTGAAGCCGATGCCGCCGTGGATTTGGATGTTCTCGCCAGCGCAATGAAAGAACGCCTCTGAACAATACGATTTGGCGCTCGAGGCGGCTTCGGCGAAGTCAGCGTGACCTTGCGAAGCCAAAGCGCTCGCGTGGAAGGCTGCAGATCGAGCCGACTCGACCAAGGTGAGCATGTCCGCGCACTTGTGTTTGATGGCTTGAAACGACCCAATGGGCCGGCCGAACTGTGTGCGCACCTTGGCGTACTCGACGGACATCTCGAGAGTCTTTTCGGCAGCCCCCACTTGTTCGGCAGCAAGTGCGATCCGCGCTAGGTCCAGCGTTTTCTCGCAAAGGCTCCAGCCTCGCCCTTCGGAGCCCAACAGGGCATCGGGAGCGAGATGGACTCCTTCGAGCTGCACGGAGGCAAGCCGCCGTGTCTGATCCATGGTGGGAAGCCAAGTGCGTTTCAGGCCGTCGGCGTCGCTTGGCACGAGGAAGAGGCTCACCCCTTCGGCCCCCCGGCTCCGAGTCGAGCGAGCCGCGATGATCAGTACATCCGCCGTGTGTCCGTCGACGACGTAGTGCTTCGCTCCATTCAGCACGTAGCCTGCGCCGGCATTCTCGTACGTGGCGTCGATGGCGTCGGGCTCGACACGGTCGTTGTCTTCGGCGTAGGCGAGCGTCAGCCGCATCTCCCCGGCGGCGATCGAGGGGAGGTAGAGCTCCTTCTGTGCTTCGGTGCCCCCGAGCAACAGGGCATTGGTGCCGAGGCAAATCGTCGACAAAAACGGTGCGCAAAGCAATGTGCGCCCCATTTCTTCCATCAGGGGATGCAGGTCCAGATAGCTCATGCCGAGACCGCCATAGGCCTCGGGAATGGTGAGCGCCGTCCATGCGAGCTCCTGAGACAGCTGCTCCCATACACCGGTCTCGTAGCCCTGCTCCGTTGCCATCACGGCACGGACCCGTTCTTCGGAGGACGCCGCTTCCAGAAAGCGCCTGGCGGCCCTCCTCAGCTCGGTTTGGTCTTCAGAAAACGAAAATTCCATGAGCTCACTCTTGTCGATTCACCGATGCAGCGGACAGAAATGCCGGCGTCTCGCCTCCCCCATGCAGCAAGAGGTTGGCGCCGCTCACATAGCCGGCGAGGGGCGAAGCGAGGAAAAGGCAAGCTCGGGCGATGTCTTCGGGCGTGCCGAGACGCCTCAGAGGAACGGTCTCTGCCACGCGCTCGATGCCTGCTTCATCGCCGTAGTGTAGATGCGCCTGGGCCGTTCGAATCAAGCCAGCGGAGATCGCGTTCACGCGCACCTTGGGTGCCCATTCGATTGCCAGCGTGCCCGTGAGGCTGATCAGTCCGGCTTTGGCCGCGCCGTAGGCCGCGGTTCCGGGAGAAGGGCGGACGCCGGAAACGCTGGCGATGTTGATGATCGAGCCGCCCGACTGCTGCGCCTGCATGATGCGATTGGCTTGCTGGGCGCAGTGCAAAGCTGCCACGAGATTGAGCTGAATCACCTTTTCCGAAAATCGAGGAGACGCAGTGGCGGCCTCTGCAAAGGGTGCGCCGCCGGCATTGTTGACGAGCACGTCGAGCCGTCCCACGAGCTCGTGCGCTTCGGCTACCATTCTTTCGACTTGCTCGGCATCGCGAATGTCGGCTTCGACGAAGACCGCCTGCTTGCCACCCACGCTGGGAAGATCCTCGGGTTCTCGCCTACCGCAAACGACGACGGCGGCTCCGGCGTCGAGGAATGCCTCGGCGATTCCCCGACCGATACCGCGGCTGCCGCCCGTCACGAGGACGGCGCGATTTTCGAAGCTCAGCACAGGGGCCGTCATGACCCGTACACCTTGACGGGTGGCCGTGCTTTCGACAGGAGAGTTTCCACGGCCGGCCCGATCTCGCTCGGAGGCCATCGCCTTCCGATGTCGACGGTCTGCTCACGTCGGTAGCCGTCGAACACGGTGATGGTGCCTCCAAACACCTCCCACACACGACCCGTGACCCCACGGGATTGAGGGCTGCCCAGCCATGCGACGAAGGGCGAGACGTTGGCCGGGTCGTTCTGGTCGAAGCCTTCTTCGGGAGCTTTCATCGCGTCGCCGAAAACCTCGGTCATTCGGGTGCGAGCGATCGGACAGATCGCGTTGGCCGTGATTCCGTAACGACCCAGCTCGGCGGCTTGAACGAGAGTCAGCGTGGCAATGCCCGCCTTTGCCGCTGAATAGCTCGACTGCCCGACGCTGCCCAGCACACCGGCACCCGAGCTCGTATTGATGATGCGCGCGTCGACCGGCTCACCTGCTTTGACCTGCTCTCTCCAGTAGGCCGCTGCGTGCCGCGATACGCAGAAATGCCCCTTGAGATGGACGCGAATGACGGAATCCCATTCTTCTTCGCTGCAGCTCACGAACATGCGATCGCGAACGAATCCGGCGTTGTTGACCACGACGTCGAGGCCGCCGAGCTCGTCCACGGCCTGCCGGACCAGGGCCTCAGCTTGCTCCCAATCGGCCACGTCCGCTCCGTTTGCCACCGCCTCGCCGCCCATGTCGCGAATGGCGCGTACGACCTCGTGGGCCGGGCCTTCGTCGGGCCCCTCGCCACGATTGCTCACGCCAAGATCGTTCACGACCACCTTGGCGCCTTGCCTGGCGAATTCGAGCGCATGCTCGCGCCCGATCCCGCGTCCGGCGCCTGTCACGATTACGACTCTTCCGTCACAAATTCCACTCATCGTTCATTTCCTCTGCATCGGCCAGCTTGACCATCAGCTTTCCGCGATGCTTCCCGTCGAACAGTCGAAGCAATTGCGACGGTGCGCCTTCCAGCCCTTCGACGATGTCGTCACGGTAGCAAATCTTGTTTTCGCGGATCCAGGTCGCGATCTTTCCACGTGCCTCGTCATAGCGGTTCGCGAAATCCAAGGTAGTAAACCCTTCCATCCGGGCGCTCTTGGCCAAGAGTTGGAGATAGTTTCTCGGGCCCGGCGGAAGCTCGGGCGCGTTGATCTGCGACATGGCGCCGCACAGCACGACGCAGCCGTGACGGTTGAGGCGCGTCAACGCCGTGTTCAGGATCTCGCCGCCCACGCTGTCGAAGAAGACGTCGATGCCAAGGGGGCAGGCGTCCTTGAGCGCAGCGCGCAAATCGGCGCTCTTGTAGTCGATCGCATGATCGTAGCCGAGCTCGTCTACCAACCAGCGGGCCTTTGCCTGGCTGCCCGTAAGCCCGACCGCCCGACAGCCCTTGATTTTGGCGATCTGGCCCGCAATCGATCCGACCCCTCCCGCCGCTGCAGACACCACGACCGTGTGGCCCGCTTGGGGACGGCCGATCTCGAGCAGGCCGAAGTAAGCGGTCAGCCCCGTTCCGCCGAGCACGCTGAGCATCGCGTGCAGTGGGATGCCTTCGATGGCCCGCACCTTTCCGTGCAGGTTACGAACCGGCACCACGCTGTAGGATTCCCAGGCAGCCAGCGCTTGCACGATCTGACCCTTGGGCCAGCCCTCGGCTCGTGACTCGACGATCTGCGAGAGTGTGCCGCTTCGGATGGGCTCACCGATTCCGATCGGCGGCAAGTACGACTTTGCATTGCTCATCCAGCCACGAATCGCAGGATCGATGGAAAGATAGAGATTGCGAAGCAGCACTTCGCCGGAGCCGGGCCTTGGAATGGGACCGCTCCCCGGAGCAAAATCGCCGGCCGACGGTACGCCCACAGGACGCTTCCTCAACAAGATTTGTCGGTTGACATCCGTCACGGGCTTACTCGTCGGATCCCTAGAGTGAAACATGTTTCACTTTCTGCAAGGGGACACGCTCACCCCGAGAAACGAAACCCCCCTAATACCAGGTGACGTCGCGGTGCCACAGGACCGAGAGGTCCATGGTGAGGGCGATCGACCAATGCAGCAGCGCGCCGAGGAAGAAGGAGCGATGTCGCAGAGCCAGGTAGCCGAGGACATATCCGGCCACGATCGATCCATTCACCTCAAGCAATGGCTTTGCATAGTGGCCGATGCTGTAAAGCATCACCATCCAAGGCAGCGCGAGCAGGCCCAGATCGCGGCTCAAACCAAAGCTCATGTAACCTCGCCAAAAGCTCTCCCCGGACACGAACATCACGAAGTACGCGAGCTGATACAGGCAGAATAGCGCAAGTGAAACCCGCGCGCCGGCCACCACTCCGCGGGTTTGTGGATAGCTCGCTTGAAAGTCGGGGCGCGTCGACGCCCAGATCACCAGCGGGACCATCACGATGAACAAGGCGAGGTAGGCCCAGCGCCAGCGCGTGCCGCTGCGTACCCGATACCCGTACTCGTGCGGTGGGCGGCGCAACGCGAAGCGCACCAGCAGATAGGGAGTGACGAGACGCAATAGAACGCTGCACGTCGCAAAATACAAAAAGCCCAAAAGTGGCGTTCGGGCTGGAGCGGGCACGAATCGCTCCCAAAACCCGTGATAGGCATCGGAACGCCCCAAAGCCAAGAAGACGATCAGCAGCACGGTTGCGCTCACGACGACGAATCGGGTGTCGGCTGACAGATCGGAAAAGCGAATGCCCGTGGCCCATCGCAAGAGCCCGAAGTACACCACGTTTCCAATGATCACGTAGAGCGAAAGAGACCCGGGAACTTCGCGCGCCCAGGAATACCAGCTCCAATTCAAGAGCAGTAGCAA
>JASFKY010000087.1:0-12165 GCA_050118395.1 Myxococcales bacterium
GTTCCTTTTGCCTTCGCGATGACGACCATCCGCTACATCGGCGCCGCGATCAGCGCGATTCTCGGAGGCTCCTACGGCGCGGCGCCCGAAGACGAGGCTTTGATCGCAGCGGCACAAGCCAAAAAGGGAGCCGAAGGATGACCGAAGCCCGCGAGCGCAAGCTCCCTTTTTTGATCATTCTCGTTCTGATCGTCTTTTTCCCGTTTCTCGGCAAGGGCGGCCTACTGGCCGCAGCGCTTCTGGCGGCAGCCCTCATCGGTTCCCCTCTTTTCGTTCTGATCGGGATTGCCACGCTCGGGAGCCTGTTCTTGTGGAGCGGCTTTCGAAGCCTCGGGGAGTTCTCGATCATCATCGAGGGAATCCGAAGCTTGGCCGACAGCCCGACCCTGCTCGCCATCCCGTTTTTCATCATGAGCGGCGCGATCATGAGCAAGGGCCACATCAGCAAGCGCCTGGTCGATTTCGCACAAGCGTTCATCGGATGGGTGCCCGGTGGCATGGCCATGAGCGGAGTCATCGCGTGCATGCTCTTTGCCGCCATCAGCGGGTCGAGCCCTGCCACGGTCGTGGCCATTGGCTCCATGATGGGCCCCGCGCTGATCGCCGCCGGCTACCAGGAGCGCTTCTCGCACGGTTTGCTCACATCGGCCGGCTCCTTGGGAATCCTGATCCCGCCGTCGATTCCAATGATCGTGTACCCGATCGTGAACCAGGGTGCCGTGATCGAGGTCGAGCGTTTGTTCGCTTCCGGCTTCGGCCCCGGCCTGGTCATGGGCTCGATCCTCATGGGCTATTCGTTCTATCACGGGGTCAAGGACAAGGTTCCTACCGAGCCCTTCCGTTTCAAAAAGCTCGCCGCGGCGACCCGGGACGGCTTCTGGGCTTTGATGTTCCCCATCTTGATTCTCGGTGGCATCTACGGCGGCATCTTCAATGCCGTGGAGGCATCGGCGATCAGCGTGATCTACGCGGTGGTCGTCGAGGTTTGGCTCCATCGCGCGCTCAAGCTCAAGCAGGTGCCATCGATTTTCGGCGAAACCGGGATCTTTCTCGGCTCGTTCTTGGTCATCATGGTCATGGCGCTGGCGCTCGGCGAGTTCCTCGAAAAGGAAGAGGTCCCGGCCCGAATGGTCGAGTGGATTCAGGGCAAGGATCTGGCCTACTGGCAGTTCCTTCTGATGCTCAACCTGATGCTTCTCGTCGTCGGAATGATGATGGACATCTTGAGCGCAATGTTCGTATTCGTGCCGCTACTGGCGCCGATTGCGGCATCGATGGGGGTCGATCCGATGCACTTCGGCATCATTTTCATCGTGAACTTGGAGATCGGCTACCTCACCCCGCCGGTCGGCCTGAACCTCTTCGTCGCGAGCGCGCTTTACGAGAAGGGCCTAGGTCACGTGATACGAAGCGTCGCACCTTTCGTGGGGCTCATGCTCATCGGCTTGGCCGTCATCACGTGGTACCCGCAGGTCTCCATCGGACTCGGCAATGCGATCATGGGCGGCGGACCGGAAACCATCCGTAACGAGGAAGGCGAAGTGATCGAGACCGGCATGCCCACCATGGAAGAGATGATGCAGGAAGCCATGGGAGGCGATGAAGGCTGGGGCACGGACGAAGAAGACGAGGACGAAGATACCGACGACGACGCTCTCGACACCGAAGAACCGGAGCAGCCGGGCGCAGCCGACACGAAGGACACCGAGGAGTGAGCGCGGCTGCACCTCAGCCGTTGCCGTGATAGGCTCCCACGCCCGATGGCGTACACGGTTTTAGCGAGGAAATATCGTCCGCAGAGCTTTGCAGACCTAGTGGGTCAGGAGCACGTTGCCCGGACTCTCGCCAATGCCATCGAGACGAATCGCGTCGCGCACGCCTTTTTGTTCACCGGGGTTCGTGGGGTCGGGAAGACCAGCACGGCGCGACTGCTCGCCAAAGCCCTGAATTGCGAAAAAGGGCCCACACCCTCGCCTTGCAACGAATGCCGCCCCTGCATGGACATCACCGCTGGCATCGATGTCGACGTACAGGAAATCGACGGTGCCTCCAACAACAGTGTCGAAGACGTTCGGCGTTTGCAGGAATCGCTGCCCTATCGACCCCAGCGCGACCGCTACAAGATCGTCATCGTCGACGAGGTGCACATGTTGTCGGCGGGCGCTTTCAATGCCTTCCTGAAGACACTCGAAGAGCCGCCGGACCACGTGAAGTTCATCTTTGCAACCACCGAGAGCCACAAGGTTCCGGTGACAATCCGATCGCGCTGCCAGCAGTACGACTTTCGACTGATCCCCCATCGCTTGATCGCCGACCGCATCGGCACGATCCTCGAAGCCGAAGGGTTGCAAGCCGATGAAGAGGCCATCTCGGTCGTGGCCCGGGAGGCGGCCGGCTCGATGCGCGACGCCCTGACGCTGCTCGACCAACTGGTCGCGATTTCCGATGATCGCATCACTGCGGACACGGTCGCTGCCAGCTTGGGAATTGCGGCGCGAGAGGCGCTCTACGAGGTGGCGCGTGCAGTGCTGGAAGGCGATGGAGCAGCAGTGGTGCAGGCCGTGGATCGTTTGGCCGACAAGAGCATCGACATGCAGCACTTCGCGCGACAGTTGCTGCAGCTGCTTCGAGACTTGGTCGTGCTCAAGTTGGAGGCGGGAGACCCCGCTGGATGGGTACCTGAAGAGCGAGACCGGGCCGCAGCGCTGATCGAGGACGTCGACATTCTCGAGCTCCAGCGCACCTTTCGCGCGGTCGCCATGGTGATGGACGAAATGGCACAAAGCCCGAGCCCAAAGCTCATGCTGGAAATGGGGCTGGTCCGTGTGGCCACGCGACCGCCCCTCCGATCGGTGTCCGAGCTCCTGGCCCGGCTCGAAGCGTTGGAGGACTCTCCAAGCGGTGGGGGCGGTGCTTCTGGGCCGTCGCGGCGACGCACGCCTACACCCAAGCAGCCCCCCTCGCCGGTAGGGAACCGCTCATCGGAGCCCGCGTCCAAGCCTGCGCCCCTGCCCCAGCCCTCCCCCGACCCCAAGGCCGGCGCTCCGACCAAACGCGTCGATCCAACCCAGCCCATCATGCCTGCGACGAAGCATGCGGGAGGCTTTCAGACCAGCAGCGGCGAGGTACTGACCCCGATTCGCAGGGCAGCTCTACAGGAATGGGAAGAGTTGGTCGCCGTGTTGGCGCAGCGTCAGCCTGCTCTTGCCGCGGTGCTCGAGCACGGCATCCCCAAGGCAGTGAGTCCGGATCGCATCGTGCTGTCCTTCAAAGACGGATCGTTTTATGGGCGGCAAGCCCAGTCACCAGAATCGCTGGCCGCCATTGCGGGGCTGGCCGAAGAACACATGGGCTCCCGGCCCGAAATCGAGATTCGCTTCGATGCGCATGGCGACGCCACCAACCGTACGGTGGCCGCGGTGGCCGCGCAGCGAAAAGAAGCGGAGCTCGAAGCACGAAAAAAGGAAGCGCTCAATCATCCGCGAGTGCGCGATGCAATCGACGTATTTCCCGAATCAGCCGGAAAGCTGGACGTGCAAGTCGAAGTGGAGTGAGAGGAACGTATGAATTTTCGCGGTGGAATGGGTGAGCTGATGCGGCAGGCAGGTCGCGTCCAACGAAAGGTCGAAAAGCGGCGCGAGGAGCTCAAAGCAGAGACTTTCGAAGCAAGCGCCGGCAACGACAAGGTGACTGCGGTCGCCAACGGCATACCCGAGCTCGCCGAGATTCGAATCGACCCGACGCTCCTCCAAGAAGAAGACCTGGAGATGGTTCAGGATCTAGTCGTGGCTGCTACCAATGCGGCATTGACCAAAGCCCGCGAGCACGTGGATGCAGAGATCGAAAAAATTACCGGAGGGCTCGCAATCCCCGGGCTCGGCTGAGCCATGGCCAACAACGACCCCATCGCGTCGCTGATCTCGCTTCTTGCTCGCTTGCCGGGGATCGGCCCGCGCACGGCTGCACGTCTAACCTTTCACGTATTGGAGGGAGATGCCCAGTACGCGGTGGCCTTGGGGGAAGCGCTCAGCACGATCCATCGGGAAGTGGTCCGATGCGAGCTCTGTGGCAACTACGGCGCGGAGTCACGATGCGCCATTTGTCGAGACCCTCGACGAGACGATTCGGTGATTTGCGTGGTCGCCAAGGTCCCTGACTTGATGGCGCTCGAAGCGCTCGGAAGCTTTCGAGGTCGCTATCACGTTCTACACGGCTTACTGGCGCCCCTCGACGGGATCGGACCCGATCAGCTTCCTTTGGATGCTCTCGAGCGTCGTGTCGCCGACGAGAACGTGAAGGAGATCATCATCGCGACGCCGCTGAACGTCGAAGGGGAAGCCACAGCGCTCTACGTGTCCGACGCCCTGGCTTCTTTGCCGGTTCGCGTTTCGCGCATTGCAGCGGGTGTGCCGCACGGGGGAGAGCTCGAGTTTACCGACCAAGTCACGCTGGGCCGGGCGCTCGAGGATCGCCGCTCGGTTCGCTGACGGGAATCTCTCGAAAATCACGGATTTGCTGGTTTGAGCCCCGACGGTTTGAATCTTTTCTCGGGCCTCCTCGTAGAAGAACGAGAGGTGGCCCATGGTCCGATTCGCATCCCTTTCCCTCATCGCTTGCTCTTTGGTTTTCGGGCGCACGGTGCCGGCCCACGCCCAGGTCGTCGTCGTACAGCCACAAGACACGTCTTCTCCGATGATCGTCCAAACCAAGCCTCCCACCGTGGTGGTCGTGAAACAACGGCACGCCTCGGAGGGGCCAGTGGTCCAGTCACCCAAACCTGCACCTCGGGAGCGCAAGGTGGGGCTGCATTTCGACGTCGGCGGCACCCTCGGCCCGCAGGTGTCCATGGGCGGCTTCAACGGGGCCATCCGATTCCGACCGAACCCACACATCGGAATCGACCTGGGGTCGGGATACTTCGTGGGGAACGACTATCAGGGCTTTTACCGCACCGAGGTTCCGGTCACCACCAACTTGCTACTGTTCGTCAATCCCCAACACAAGTTGCAAGTCTACTTTCTTCTAGGCCCGGGGATGTCGTTCGGTCACGTGGACACCTTCGACGGCTCTCGTCGGATGACTTACGTCGGAGGCCAAGCGGGTCTGGGGCTCGAGCTCAGGCTGGCCAAAGCATTCGCTCTGAACTTCGACGCCCGAGGCGTGCTCCGTCATCGGATCGACGACGACCCCCGTCCTGAATTCATCGATGGCACGCAAAGCACCGACACCTCCGGGGGTGCTCTCCTGACCTTCGGCGCAACCTTCTACTTCTGACGGTGCCTAAGGCCGGTTGCTGCTGCGGCGGCCCCCGAAGAGCTTCTTGAAGAAACTATCGCCTTCTTCCTCTTGCTGAGGAACCGGTGGCGGCAAGCTCACGCGGGCATCTTCTTCGCCGACTTTTTCGAGCTCTTCGAGGTCGGACTCTTCGACCAGCAGAATGAAGTCGGATTCATCGAGGATTTCGACGTCGGTAGTTTCACCGTCCCAACTCTCGCCGGTGGCTTTCGGAACCCCTGTCTGCGTCGCGTGCGCATCGGCGGGGGCGCGCTCGAGGTCCACTCCTTGCGAGAGCGCGTCGAGGTCGGCATCGACCGACTCCAGGTTCGCCGGCTCCGCGCCTGCGAAGCGGTGACGGACCGCTGCGATCTCGTCGTCGCTCTTGCCGAGCTCCGAGAGCGCCTGGTCCACCCCTGCCAGCTTCTCGTCAGCCATGCTCACGTAATCAATGTCACAGGAAAAAGCAGCGCCGTAAAGTGTTTGGGCCGAAAAGACCCCTAGGCCCCACCAAAAACACGAGAGATTTCGGCTTCGATGAATGGAATCCGGTCCTGACCCCAGGTGTGATACGCACCGATACGGAACGATGGAACGCCCCAAAGTCCGAGCTCGTTGAGCGCATCTCGATTGGCGACGGCGTGTTCTTTCCAGCTCCGGTCGTCGATCGCCGCACGGACCTCGGCTTCATCGATCCCTACCCTCTTGGCCAGAAAGACCAGATCCGGAACGTGCGCGACATCGCGAGCCTCCGACCAAATCCCTTGCATCAGGGAATGGGTGAGCTCGAGCTCGAGACCATGCCTCACCGCGCAGTGGAAGAACAATGCCAGGCAATACCCGATCCCTTTGCCCAACGGATCATGGACTCGGCCAAAAGGAATTCCGAGTCGGTCTGCCTCGCGTTTGGCGTCGTGCGCGATGTAAAACCTCTTGGCCCGTGGAACGGCCAAGCCTCGCATCACCATGGGGAGCACGGGACGAACCAAGACCTCGACATGATGACGAGCGCGGAGCGCCATGAGCTGAGGGATTGCAAGGTAGGAGTAGGGGCTGCGAAAGGAAACGAAAGCTTCGATTCGCCGCTCCTGGTTGCTTGCATCGGCAATGGCGGCCGCGAGTGATGGCGCCGGCCCTCGCGTCAGCCCGAGACTTCCCTGCAACCCTTCTCGCTGCAGTCGTTCCTCGAGAAAGTGGAGCCGATCGATTCCCCAATACCAATCGCCTTCGTAGTAGATCATGCCCGGTTGGTAGTGGCCCATTCGCTCGAGCGAGGCGTAATTGGCTTCGAGCGCGGGGCGCACCTCCTGCCCCGAAACACTTCCGTATCTCTCGACCATGGCTGCCAACGTCTTGCCGTCGTTCCGCCAAACCGCCTCTCCGAGCGGCCCGGCAATCTGGAGGTTTTCGTCGGCTTCGCGGGTTTGGAGAAGAACGGCATGAGCCCGACGCACGCGATCTTCGGGAGGTGGTTTGGCATCGCCCGGAAAGCTCAGGCCGTAGCTTTCGGCCAATAGTGCCGCATCTCGGATCGCATGCTGCAAAAGCAACTCGGACGCGGGGTTTGCTTCGGCACTCGGGGGTGCGACGGGGATGAGCTCGATCTGCAAGCCGTACGTGGCAGCCAAGCGCGGCGCCAGCTGAGCCAGTAGATGGCTGTAGGGATCATCGGCTCTGTAATAGAAGCGCGCGCGACGTTGGCCCCCACGGATCGTCCGCGCCGCGCGGTACAGCGCGTGCTTGGCGGGACGCGAGCCCAGGTACAAGTCGAGCACCGAGCCGACGAGCTGGGACTTCAGCGACAACTACGCGGCTCCTACCAACTGATACACCTTGCTCACGGCTTCAGCGAGCTTGCTGGGATCGGGCCCCCCGGCCTGAGCGAAATCGGGTCGCCCACCGCCGTTTCCGCCCACCACGGAGGCCGCCGCTTTGACGATGTCGCCCGCACGGAATCGGTCGGTGAGCGTCTTGGAAACACTGCAAACGAGCATCGCCTTGTTGCCATCCTTGCTCGGAGAGCCCAGCAACACCACGGCAGGAGCGAGCTTGTCTCGCAGCTGATCGGCCATCTCTCGCAAGGCGCCGGCATCTCCGATGTCGACCAAGGCACCGAGTACGCGGGCGCCTTCGATCTCGCGCGCCTCCGCCGACAAATCGGCGCGCTCGCCCGACATCAGCGCGCGCTTGAGTCGCTCGATCTCCCGCTGAGAGTCTTTTTGCTGTTCGATCAGACGCTCGACGCGTTCACGCACCTGCGGTACCGGCGCTTTGAGCACCGACGCGGTGCCGGCGAGCTCGGACTCGACCTGACGCAAATGGGACAACGCGTTGAGCCCCGTCGTGGCTTCGATGCGGCGAACGCCGGCGGCCAGACCCGATTCGGACAAGATCTTGAATAGACCGATGTCTCCGGTTCGAGACGCATGGGTACCGCCGCAAAGCTCGAGCGAAGGGCCGATGTGAAGCATACGAACCACCTCTCCGTACTTCTCCTCGAAGATGCCGATCGCCCCGCGCCGCTTGGCTTCGTCGATGGGGAGCACCTCGGTCGCGATGGCGGTGTTGTCGAGCACTCTCGCGTTCACCAGGTCCTCGATTCGTTTGATTTCGTCGGGAGACACTGGACGGGTGCCGCTGTAATCGAAGCGGAGACGATCGGGTCCTACCAGCGAACCCTTCTGCGCGGCAGTCGGCCCGAGCACCTGGCGCAGCGCCCAGTGCAGCAAATGCGTGGCGCTGTGGTTTCGCCGTGTGGCGCTACGCGAGGCACGATCGACGTGTAGCTGCACCTTTGCACCGCGCCTCAACGAGCCCGCGAGCACCCGACCCCGATGGACGATCAGGCCCTCCACCGGCTTTTGCGTATCGAGCACCTCGAGCTTCGCACCCTCGGCCTCGATGACGCCGTGATCCCCCACCTGACCTCCCTGCTCGGGGTAAAACGGCGTCTGCCGAACGATGATTTCGCCCTGCTCGCCTGGACCGAGGGCCTCGGCCCGAGAGCCATTGGAAATCACGGCGAGTATCTCGCTCTCCGCGCTTTCGTCGTCGTATCCGAGAAAATCCGTCGCTCCCAATTCCTGCGCCAGCGTCTGGTAAATTTCAGCGACGGCGCTGCTTCCCACTTTCGAGCCCTGACTGCGCAAACGAGCTCGTTCCAGCTCACGTTCGAAGCCCTCGTGGTCGATCTCGAAGCCTTGCTCCTCTCCGATGACTTCCTGAAGGTCCACGGGGAATCCGTAGGTGTCATAGAGGCGAAACGCGACCCGCCCCGGGAGGGACGGCGAGCCGTCGCGCTCGATCCATTCTTCGTTGTCGTTGATCAGCTGCAAACCGCGATCCAGCGTGCGGCGAAATCGCTCTTCCTCTTGTAGCGTGATCTGCTCGATCAGCGCGCGACGCTCTTCGAGCTGCGGATAGACGTCGCTCATGTTGTCCGCAACGCGCAGGGCGCACTCGTGCAAGAAAAGCTCGCCGATCCCCAGGCGGTGCCCATGGCGAATCGCCCTTCGCATCACGCGACGGAGGACGTAGGATCGCCCATCCTTGTCGGGAAAGACGCCCTCGGAGATCAAGAATGCCGTGGTGCGCGCGTGGTCGGCAATCACCCGCATGCTGATGTCGTCGTCGGATTGGGTGCCGCCATAGCGCTTGCCCGAAATGTCCGATGCCAAGTCGACGATCGGTCGCAAGAGGTCCGTGTCGTAGTTGCTGAGCACGCCCTGCTTCACCACTGCAATTCGCTCGAGGCCAGCGCCCGTGTCGATCGAGGGCGCTGGAAGGTCGACCATCGTGCCGTCCGCGTGTCGCTCGAACTGCATGAAAACCAGGTTCCAGAGCTCGAACCAACCCCGACCGTCGGCAGACGGCTCCTCGCCGAAAGTGCGAGGGTCGACTTCGTCGAGACCGAGGCAGTAGTGGATCTCGGAGCAAGGCCCACAGGGACCGGTGTCTCCCATCTGCCAGAAATTGTCTTTGGCTCCGCAACGAATGATCCGCTCGCTCGGAAAGCCCGTGACTTCCCTCCAAATCGCGGCGGCTTCTTCGTCAGCCGGCGCAAGCCCCGATTCGCCGCCGAAGACCGTCACGACGATTCGCTCGGGGTCGAGCTTCAGCGTATCGATGAAGTAATCCCAGGCGAATCGAATGGCATCGTGCTTGAAGTAGTCGCCAAAAGAAAAGTTGCCGAGCATCTCGAAAAACGTGTGGTGCCGCGCGGTGACGCCGACGTTTTCGAGGTCGTTGTGCTTGCCACTGATCCGAATGCACTTCTGCGACGAGGTCGCTCGGGAGTACGCACGCTCCTCTTTGCCCGTGAATACGTCCTTGAACTGCACCATCCCCGCATTGGTGAACATGAGCGTCGGGTCGTTGGGTGGAACGAGCGGCCCCGACGCCACCCGTTCGTGCTGTCGGTCGGAAAAGAACCGCAGAAACGACTCCCGAATTTCCGCTGAAGAGACCATGGGTCTCGATTGCTAGCGCTAGTGCAGCGCCTACGCAATGCCTGTGCTAGAGCCCCGGCGTGCTGACCTGCCTTCGTGTCCGAAGCTTTGCGGTCATCGAGGCCCTCGAGTTCGAGCTCCACGGAGGCCTCAACATCGTCACCGGGGAAACCGGCGCAGGAAAGTCGATTTTGGTGGATGCGCTGCAGTTGGTGCTCGGAGCCAGAGGCCGACCGGAGGTGGTTCGCACCGACGCACAAGCCGCGGAGGTAGAGGCGCTCTTCGACCTGAGCGAGGATCCCGAGACCCTTCATGCGCTTCGGGATCAGGGCATCGAGACCGATGGGGAGCTTCTGGTCCGCCGTGTGGTGAGCGCGACCGGCCGCACCCGCGCTTACATCAATGGCCGCCTCGCGACCTTGGCGCAGCTTCGCGAAGCGACAAAGGGCCTCGCGGACATCTCCTCGCAGCACGAGTACCACTCGCTCGCGGATGCGCGCCACCATTTGAGATATCTCGATGCGTTCGGACGGCACGCCGCGTTTCTGGAACAAATCGAGCGCGCTCACACCGCGCTCGTGAATGCGGCGACGCGACTGGAAAAGGTGGTGACGGAAGAACGAGGGAGGGCCGACCGCGAGGATCTCTTGCGTTTCCAAGTACGCGAAATCGACGAGCTGCGGCCCGTGATGGAAAGTGAGGAGGAGCTCTCCGTCGAACGAGAGCGGCTCCGTCATGCCGAGAAGCTGGGCACCGCGTCGTCGGAAGCGGAGTCCCGTCTCTACGCGGACGATGACTCGATTTGTGGAGCGCTTTCGCGCATCGCGTCTTCGCTGGATCACGCGGCAGGGTTCGACCCGAGCTTGGATCCGCTTGCGACCCGAGTGCGGGACTCCCTGTTGCAGCTGGAAGACGTAGCATCGGATTTGGGGCGCTACGCGCGCGAGTTGTCCTTCGAGCCGGACCGACTGGCGGTGCTCGACGAACAACTCGATAGGCTCTTGCGTCTCAAGAAGAAGTATGGCGGAGACGTCGGCGAAATTTTGGCCTATCGCAACCAAGCCGCCGCCGAGCTCGAATCTGTCGAACGATACGAGGAGCGCCTCGACAAGTGTCAGCGTGATTACGACGAGGCCCTGGAGGATGCTTCGCGGATCGCGGCCGAGCTCCGCCAGAAGCGAAAGAAGGCCGCCTCCAAGCTGAGCCGGGCGATCAGCGAGGAGCTTTCCTCGCTCGGCATGGGCGAAGCCAAAGTCCTCGTGGAGCTCGCCCCGCTCGAAGGCGGCCCCCGCGAGCTGCAGGTCGAGGGAGCGCGGCTCTCTCCCACCGGCATCGATCGAGCCGAGCTCTTGATCGCGCCCAACCGAGGCGAGGAAGCCAAACCCCTTCGAAAGATCGCCAGCGGCGGAGAGCTTTCGCGCGCGATGCTCGCGATCAAGCGCGTTCTAGCCGGGCTGGGGCCAGCCAATCTCTACGTGTTCGACGAGGTCGACGCAGGTGTGGGCGGCGCGGTAGCCGAAGTGATCGGCCAGAAGATTCACGAGGTGGCAAAGCACAGCCAGGTGCTCTGCATCACGCACCTTCCACAGATTTCGGCGTACGCCGATGCGCACTATCGCGTGCACAAAGAGGTGGTGGGTGACCGCACCAAGAGCGACATCCGCTTGCTCTCGGCGCCAGAGCGTCTGGAAGAAATCGCGCGAATGCTCGGCGGCGTCCGGGTCACGGACCAAGCCCGGGCAGCCGCCAAAGAGCTCATCCGAAGCGCGACGACGCATTAGTGGATCGGGGACCGAGACTGCCGAGCCACCTATGCAAGCCGCTCCGTCCCCCGCAAGTCGGTGTCGCGCGTTTTCCGAGCTCCGGTCTTGCTCGCTCGCGCGGCTACTCCGTTCAGATTTTCGGGCCCACCAGGGTGCGTAGCGTGCCCTGGACGACGACTTCGCCCCGTTCATCGCGCAGCGTGACCGGGACCTCGTATTCCCTCTTTTGGCTCGAAGTGATGGCCGGTATGGTGCACTCGGCGGTGATGGTGCCGCGTGCCTTCTTCAGATAATCGAGGCTCATGCCGGCCACGATGAAGCGCGCGTCGTCGGGCAGCGAGTATCCAAGCGCCAGGTTTCCAGTGAGCTCGACCAGGTTGGCAAGCGCAACGGCATGAATACAAGATAGATGATTGCGCACCGCCCGCCGGTCGGCGAGCGTGACTCGTGAGTAGCCGCTTCGCAGCTCTTGGACCACGGCCCCGATGGTGGAGGTATAGGGAGCCAACCTCCCAATCATCCGACTGTAGAGGAGCTTTCCAGCTGGGAAACCATGCAAACGGTCCCACACCTCTCGGATGAAATTGGTCTTGGATTGGGTGCTGAGCGCTTCGGCTCGCCAGAATGCGGTCACGGCCATGCGTGCAAAGCTACAGCAGAGTCGCAGGCGAGGACAATGC
>JASFKY010000088.1:0-12154 GCA_050118395.1 Myxococcales bacterium
CCCCGCCGTCACCCGAGACATCGCGATGGTGGTGCGCGACGAGTTCAGCGCCGGACAAATTGCGAATGCTCTTCGAGACGCGTCGAAGGGTTTGGCCGAGTCCGTGCGGCTCTTCGACCTGTACCGCGGGGATCAGATTCCCCAAGGTCACCGAAGCCTTGCCTTCCGCGTGACGTATCGCGACTCATCCGGAACTTTGACCGACAAGCAGGTGGACAAGGTCCATGGCTTGTTGGCCGCTGTGGCACGCGATCGCTTCGAAGCCACCCTCCGCTGAGGGGGTTCGCTCCTCATTCGACCGGAGCCTGCTTTTTTCTGTTGACGAAAGAGCGCCAAACCCTTGAGATTCAAACCGATTTGTGGTTGTCTCCCGCTACGGGCGCTGGAGGTTCAGACCGAATGACGAAAGCCGAAATCATCGATGCCGTCTACGAGAAGGTCGGAGGTTTCTCCAAGAAGGAGGCCGCCGAGGTCGTGGAGGCGGTTTTCGATACGATGAAGGACGTTCTAGCCGAAGGAGAGAAGATCAAGATCTCCGGATTCGGCAACTTCGTCGTCCGGGCGAAAAAGGAACGTGTGGGAAGAAACCCGCAAACGGGCGCGCCGATTCCCATCAGCGCGCGGCGAGTCTTGACGTTCAAGCCCAGCCAGGTGCTGAAAACCGTTCTCAACCCACATCGTTCCAAAGAGGACGGTGCCGGTTCGGACCAAGATTTCTGAGTTCATGCCATGACACGGCGCACACAATTGCCTGACAAGCTCTTCTTCAAGATCGGAGAGGTCGCGGACATCGTGGGAGTGAAACCCCATGCTCTGCGTTACTGGGAAACGGAGTTTGCCGCCCTGCGTCCCAAGAAGACGCGCGGCGCTCATCGGCAGTACAGCCGCAAAGACGTCGAGCTGGCGATGCTCATTCGTCAGCTCCTCCACGACGAGGGATATACGATTCCCGGCGCGCGCAAGCGCATACGCGAGCTTGGCCGTCATCAGCGCAGCAGCCCACCTGAGCCTCGGGCCGCCCGTGAAGTGGCATTGCGGGCCGAGCTGTTGGGCCTTCGAGAGCAGCTCAGCGATTTTCTGGCACAGCTCAGCGCAGATGCCGCCGGGCCGGCAGTCGCGCCCCAGGTTCGAGTCACGGTGCACCAGGTCGTTCCCGCCACCGTCACCCGAGGCCCCGAGGTTTGAGCCGAATGGCGCTTTTCGTTTGCCTCTCGAGCCTCGTGGGGTAGAGTCGCGTGCCCTCCGGCGGAGGGCATCGGGGCGTAGCGCAGCTTGGTAGCGCACCTTACTGGGGGTGAGGGGGTCGCTGGTTCAAATCCAGTCGCCCCGACCATGGATGGACCGGCGGGCGAAAGCCCACCGGCTCCTCCCTCAATCCCTTTGCTCGGTCGGAGCATCCGCGATAGGCCGTTGCTCGCATGTCGGACCGTCCGCTCATCTTGGTGTCCAACGACGACGGGGTCGACGCGCCGGGAAACATCGCCTTGCGTGAGGCGCTCGCCACGTTTGCCGAGGTCTATACCGTGGCCCCGCAGACGGAGCAGAGCGCCAAGAGTCACTCGATTACGCTGCACCATCCGCTGCGGTTTCACGAGGTGGCGCCCCGCGTCTGGGCTGTCGACGGCACGCCGGCCGACTGCGTGTACGTGGCCTTCTTCTTGAAGGACCTGTTACCGAGGACGCCGGATTTGGTCGTGTCGGGCATCAACCACGGGCCCAACCTCGGCAACGACGTCCATTACTCCGGCACTGTGGCAGCAGCTCGGGAGGGCGCGCTGCGCGGCGTGCCGTCCATCGCGCTGTCGAGCTCTTCACCCGACATGGAGGGTGCGGCGCAGTATGCAAAGCGGTTCTGCAAGCAGCTCCTCCGCGCCACGCGACCGATGGGTCAGGCGGTGTTGCTCAACATCAACTTTCCTCCCGTGCCGCCCAAGGGCATGCGAGCCACGCGTCTTGGGTTTCGACTCTACGCGGATGAGGTGGAAGTCCGGGACGATCCACGTGGCCGACATTACCTGTGGATCGGGGGGCCCGGCGGCGCGAAGAACGAACCGGTGCAAGGAGCGGACACCGAGGCCCTCGACGAGGGCTATATCTCGGTCACTCCGCTGAGCATCGAGGCGACACAGCCCGATCATCTGGGCATTGCGGCGTATGTGGCGGGTCCCACGGAGGACGCATGACGGACGACCGCATCCGCCTTTTGCGGAGCCGAATTCGAGATATTCCGGACTTCCCGAAGCAGGGCATCCTCTTCAAAGACATCACCCCGTTGCTGGCCGACGTGGAGGCGTTCCGAGCGTGCCTCCAGCTCATGGCCGAAGCGGTTGGGGAAGAGCACGTCGACGCCGTCGTCGGCATCGAGTCTCGCGGCTTCATGTTTGGTGCGGCGCTTGCGGACAAGTTGGGCGTCGGCTTCGTTCCCGTACGCAAGCCCGGCAAGCTCCCTGCCGCGACCTACCGCGCGGAGTATGACCTGGAATATGGGCGCGACGCCGTGGAAATCCACCAGGATGCTCTCGGGCAGGGCGATCGCGTGGTGGTGGTCGATGATCTGATCGCCACTGGTGGAACGGCCAAGGCCACGGACGATCTCGTCGGGCGGTGTGGCGCCGAGGTCGTGACGTTCGTGTTCGTCATCAATCTTGCGAGCCTGAACGGGGTCGCAAAGCTCGAGCCACGGCGAGTAGTCACGATTCTCGATTACGATTGATCGATGGTGCGGAGGCGGGACGCGACGTCTCGGGCCGAAGCGACCAGCGCGTCGAGCTCCCCGTCGAGCCAGCGATCGCGTAGCTGTGCGACGAGGGCTCGGCGCTCGCCTTCCAACCGCCGATGAAGCTCGACCAAGCCCACCCATTCGCTCATGGAGGCCTCCCGGCGGGCCCGCTCGAAATCGCCGCGCTTGAGCGCTTCGCGAACCCGGCCGGCTTTCTGCGTCATCGATGCCTCGAAGGCCCGGTCGATTTCCTCCATCAGTACGTGCACGTCGTTCAAGTCCCCGAGCACGTCCTGAAGGCCCTTGCTTCGTTTGACCACGCTTTGGGCTTCACGGACGTACGCTCGAATGGGCTCGAGCAGGTAGCGGAGCCGCTTGCCCACGATGCGCGCTTGGTGCAGCTGGGCAGCGTCGTCGATCCTCGCGATTTGACCTAGCTGCACCAGCAAATCGGTGGCGTGCGCTTCGGTCAGATTGGCCAGCGCCCTGGCGAAGCGGACGTGCGAATGTTCCGAGAGCAAATTTTGCTCTCGTTTCATCACGGCCAATCGCTCCTCAAGCTTCACGGCAAGGCTACGAAACTCCTCTCTGACCTGGGTATCGAGGGCTTTTGCACAAGACCGGCGACGCTCCAGCAGCGTGGCCGAAAGCCAGTTGACTCCTGCCAAGTGCTCGGGGGCCAAGTCGCCTTGTTGTTTCGTGAGCCATTCGAGTGCGACTTCGGCTTCCCGGCCGCCGCCGGTCGCGCGCTGGATGGATCGAAGGCGTTTGCGATCCTTCTTGCCGACGGCGTCTTGGAGCTGTGCACGATATGCCCGAAGCACGCTCCGGAGCCTTCGGACCGCTACGCGAAAATCGTGGAGGGCCTCCGGATCGGCGCGGTCGTCGAGGCGTCGCTCCGCGGCCCGCGCAGCGTGCAAGGCCTTGAGCGCTAGTCGGCGAGCGGCCTCTTCGTCGCTCCGAAGTAGCAGATCATCGGGAAGCGTGCTTCGCCGCTTGGGCGCGGCGCGCTTTAGCTTGGCTTCGTTGGGCTTGGGCGCTTCCTTTGCCTCCGCAATGCCAGCCACCGCGATCAGCCGTGTCGGATGTTCTCGTTCACCAGTGATGGGATTACTCCTGATGGGGCCCGCAGAGCGCGAGCTGAGCCCGAAGAGGTAATACGGACGGGGTGACCGAGTCAACCACCCCTCTGTACTGAGCGTCCCCGGCATGATTCGAACATGCGACCTGTGGTTTAGGAAACCACTGCTCTATCCTACTGAGCTACGAGGACCGGTGCGGAGGCCGCGTATAGCACGTGATCCCTGGGGTTTCACGGTGTTGAAACGAGCGCGTGGTTTCCTTCTTCGCCCGTTCGCGCTATATGACCAGCGGCCGAATGCGTACGCTAGTTTTGGACCAGGGTTACCAGCCCCATCGGATCATCAGCTGGCAGCGCGCCGTTTGCATGATTTTCGATGGCAAGGTCGAGGTCGTCGAAGAATATGACGAAGACATTCGCTCGGTGAGCATCACCATCAAGATGCCCGCAGTCGTACGACTGCTTCGCACGATCGTGGGCCGCAAGCGCGCGATCAAGTTCTCTCGGATCAACGTGGCCATGCGAGACGACTTCCGCTGCCAGTATTGTGGGGTGCAACACCGTTTGCGTGGGCTCACGTACGATCACGTCATTCCCAAATCTCAGGGCGGCAAGACGAACTGGGAGAACATCGTGATGGCTTGCTACCGCTGCAACGAAAAGAAAGGTAACCGCACCCCCGAGCAAGCGGGCCTTCGGTTGCAGCGGGCCCCCATCAAGCCGAAGTGGCTTCCCGTCGTTGCCTTTCGCATCGATCCCGCAAGCTCGATTCCCGAGGCCTGGGCGAACTGGGTCTACTGGCACGGCCGCCTGGAAAGCGATCCCTGATTCGCTCACCAGCTGCCCGAAGAGCCGCCGCCTCCGAAGCTGCCGCCGCCTCCCGAAAAACCTCCGCCACCCGAGAATCCTCCACCGGACGACCAGCCTCCGCCCGACGACCACCCGCTGCTCGACCACCCGCGTCCGCCTCGCTTGCCCGGTGGACGCTTCTTCGTCCGTCGCCCGAAAAGCATCCAGACGAGAGGCGCGGCGATGAGCCACGCGGCGACGAACATCGGTGCGGCGCGGGCGCCAGCGGTGGTCAGGCCGCCCACGAACACGAACGGCACCAGGAACAGATAGAGAAACCACTGAAAGGGGTTGGTGCCGATCACGACGAAGAAAAACGGCACCAGGAACAAAAACCAGAGCGCTCCGAACATCTTTGGTGCCCAGTCGTCGGGCGCCGTCGAGTCGCTGGGCGGTGGCAGCGTGCTCGTGCCCCGGATCAGGCCGTCGATTGCATCCACCGCACGCTCCACTCCTCCATCGAAGTTCCCTGCTCGAAAGCTCGGCCGCAGAATCTGATCCAAAATCCTCTTGGACATCACGTCGGTGAGCACCGGCTCGAGGCCATAACCCACCTCCAGCCGCATGGCGCGGTCGTTTTTCGCGATGAGAAGGAGCGCTCCGTCGTCTTGGTCCGCGCGGCCCAGCTTCCAGGCTTCGGCGACTCGCAAGCTGTAGTCCTCGAGCGGCTCTCCTTCCAAGCTGTCGACCGTCAGCACCACGACTTGCGCGCCACGATCTTCCTCGAGCTTTTTCAGCTTCTGTTCGATGCGCTCTTCGGCCGGTGCCGACAACAAGTTGGCGTAGTCGTTGACCCGACCCTTCAAAGTGGGTGGGTCGAGCGCAAACGCGTTCGACGCGAGACCCCACGCCAGCGGCAGTGCGAGCCACCCGATTCTATTCACCATCAAACCTCGGCTCATCGGTCAGTTGGTTCAGGGTATCCGGTCCGGATACGCCATGCTCGACGAGCAGGTCCGCACAACGGGCAATGGCTTGCACCACCGCGCTCGTTGCCGCCCCTCGCCCGATTCCATCTGCCAGCTCCGTGGAAATCGACTCCCAGGCGCTTGCCTCGACGTGACCCGCAACACCCTCGTCAGCGAGCACCATGACGCGGTGCTCGAACAAAGCGACGAAGATCAGCACACCCGTCCTTTCCTTGGTTGCAAACACCCGCTCTTTGATGAACGCCTCCGCAGCTCGTCCTTGCAAACGGCTCTCGAGCGCCTCTCGGTCGATCAATCGTCGGGCAATGCCTTCGAAACGACTAGCCAGCCAGCCCGCCAGCAGGCCCAGCTGCAGCCCGATCAGGATCCACAGATGGTCCGGTGCACCCCAGCCTCCGAAAAGCCAAACGGTGAGCGCCGCGATCAGCGCTCCCCAAGCGCCACCGATCAACGTCGCCTTCCAAACCACCTCCGGATGAGGATCGCAGCGCTCGGTGACGTAGACGACCAGCTCGGCAGCAGTCTTCGTCTCGGCTGCAGCGGTTGCGGCTCGGATGGCTCCCCGATCGGCTTCTGAAAAGACCCTTTCGATTCGACTGGGCACCGCTGGATCTAGAATTCCACCTTGGGTGGCTGTGCGGCCCCGGGCGATGCCTCGAAGTACGGCTTTTGGTCGAAGCCGAGGATGTTCGCCAGAAGGATGGTCGGAAACCGCCGTCGTGTCTTGTTGTACATCAGTGTGGCATCGTTGAAGCGTTTCCGCTCCACGGTAATTCGGTTTTCGGTGCCCTCGAGCTGCGCCTGCAAGTCACGGAAGGCTTCGGTCGCCTTGAGCTCCGGATACCGTTCGACCACCACGAGCAGACGAGATAACGCCGAGGAGAGTTGAGATTGTGCGGCCTCGAACTGCCTCATTTGGTCCGAATCGGGTGCCGACTGGAAGTTGACTTGGCCGACTTTGGCCCGGGCTTCGACTACGCGGGTCAAGGTTTCCTGTTCGAAGTCCTTGGCTCCTTTGACCGTGGCCACCAAGTTCGGGATGAGATCCGCACGCCGCTGGTAGACGTTCTCGACCTGGCTCCAGGCGTTGTCGACGCCTTCGTCGAGTGTGATGAGGCGGTTGTAACTGCCAATCCCCGTCGCTACGAGAGCGAGGGCAATTGCCACCAACACCCCACAACCGATCAAGCCCTTGCTCATCGCCGCTCCTTTTGGTTCACGCCTGCGGGAGAATGCGCGTAGACCCTGGATCAGGTCAAGGCCTCACGGCTTCAAACGTCGAGGCGGTCACCTCGCGCCGGGGTGATCACACTCGGAAAGCTGCGCTCTTCGAGGAGGCCTTTGAGCGCGTTGCGGGCCTGAGTCTCGCCGTGGACGAGCGCCACGTGGCGAAGTGGACCAGCCTTGCGTACTGCTTCCGCGAAATCGAGCAAGTCGTCCCGATCGGCATGCGCGCTGAAGCCGTTGAGAACCGCCACCTCGGCGCGCCGTTCGCGCTCGACGCCGAAAATCCGCACTCGTGAGCGCTGCTCCACCAATCGCCGGCCGAGCGTATGCTGCGCCTGATAGCCGACGATCATGACGGTGTGCTTTTTGCTTTCGATCGTCGCGACCAGATGGTGAACCACCCGTCCGAACTCGCACATGCCGCTCGCTGCGATGATCACGGCGGGATCGGTGCTGCGATCGATGGCTTTGGAGTCCTCGACCGAGGAGACATAGCGAAGGCCTTCGAAGTCGAACGGAGAGTCTCCGCTCAGAAGCAGCGCTCTGGTGGCGGCATCGAAACAGTCCGGATGGATTCGAAAGACGTCCGTGAGCTTCACGGTCAGCGGCGAGTCGACGTACACCGGAACCTCGGGTAGACGGCCATCTCGCTGCAGCCTCTTCAGCGCGTAAATCACCTCCTGCGCGCGTTCGAGCGCAAACGTAGGAACGATCACCTTGCCACCACGGTCCACCGTCCGTGCGATGACCTCGGCGAGCTCGTCATCCATTCGTTCGATTGGATCGTGGTTTCGGTCTCCGTACGTGCTTTCCATGATTAGGCAAGAGGCATTGGGCGGCACTTCGGGATCGCGAAGGATCGGCATGTGTCTGCGCCCGAGGTCGCCCGTGAACACGAGCCGTCTGCGTTCGCCGACCACGTCGATGTCCAGCGCGACGATCGCGCTGCCCAACACGTGCCCTGCGTCGTAATAGGTCAGCAAAACGCCAGGCGCGATCTGCTGGCTCATGCGGTACGGGACGCTGGCCATCAGCCCGAGGGTCCCGACGACGTCCGCCTGATCGTAGAGTGGCTCCACCCGTTCCATGTGGGCCCCCTCTCTTTCGATCTTTCGGTTGATGTACGCCGCGTCCTGAGACTGAATTTCGGCCGAGTCTTCCAGCATGGCTGCGCACAGATCACGGGTCGCGGGAGTGCAGTAGATGGGCCCTCGGTATCCCTGCCGGTAGAGCCGGGGCAGGGCGCCCGAATGATCGATGTGCGCGTGCGAAAGCACCACGACGTCGATGTCGCGCGCACGGAAGCCGAGCTCTCGGTTGCGTTCGATACTCTCGCTTCGTCTGCCTTGAAACAAACCGCAATCGAGCAGAATCGTCGCATGTTCGGTATGGACGATGTGCCGAGACCCGGTCACGTCGCCTCCCACGGCTCCTACGAATTCAACTTGCACGCAGCACCCGCCTCATTCTCTCTCCGATGAATTCTCCAACGACGGGATCTTGCGTCTCGAGAAAGCTTTCCGGCGCGCCCGTCGCTGCTATCTTTCCGTCATGAATCAGCGCCAAGCGGTCGCTGATGGCAAACGCGGCTTTGAGGTTGTGAGTCACGACGACCGAGGTGACGTCCAGGCGCTTTTTCAAGCCGAGGACCAGCCGATTCACGCGGGTGACGTTGATTGGGTCGAGACCTTCGGCGGGCTCGTCGTAGAAGACCACCTCGGGCCGAACGGCCACTGCGCGAGCCAGAGCTACGCGCTTGCGCATGCCTCCCGACAGGTCCGCGGGCATCATGTCTTCGATCCCGGGCAATGCGACGAGCGCCAACGTCTCGGCGACGCGCTCACGCATTTCGCTCTCCCTCATGTCGGTCTGCTCGCGAAGCGCGTATGCCACGTTCTCGAATACGTTGAGCGAATCGAACAGGGCCGATTCTTGGAAGAGCATCCCGATCCGACGTCGGGTCTGCACCCATTCTGCCTCGGTTTGTCCCGTGACCTCCTGGCCGTCCAAGCGAATGCTTCCGGCATCGGGCTCGATGAGCCCCATCATGATCTTGAGCAGCACGCTCTTGCCCGATCCCGATTCACCTATGATCGTGATGACCTCGTTCGAGATGATGTCCAGGTCGATCCCATCGAGGACCCGGTTGGCGCCAAATGCCTTTGTCAGGCCCCGTAGCTCGAACAATGCCATGACGTCGTCGACTCAGCTTTTCGCAGACCAGGAGTTGCAATATCCCAGCGGGTGAATGGGTCCCGGAACGAGAGTGCACGCGCCGCATTCATCCGGCTTCGCTCCTCGGAAGAACGCACACTTCGAGCAGCTCTTGTCTTGACCGAATGGCGAGCGATCTTGGTACTCGAGCGAGGCGCGCAGCTTGGCATCCTCCTCGCTGAGGCCGCTGACATCGTCACACCGAAACTCCGTCTTCTTGCAACCGTAGAGCAAAATCGACGCAGACCCGATGACGGCCAAATGTACGGTGCCTCGGAGTACCTCGCGTCTGCAAAGGCGGGGCTTGTCCATTCCTCTCTCCTGCGCCGAGGCTAGCACGGAGGGACGGGATTCAGCGAACCGCGCTCATCATCTGCAGGAACTCCTCGCTTTCGAGCAGTCCAGTGACTCGAACCGCTTCCGATCCGTCACTGTGGTGCATGACGACGAAGGGAAGGCCCAGTTGGTCGTAGTCTTTGAGCAGCGCCCATTTTTGGTCGGTGGCCTCGTCTGCGCTCAGGTCGACTCGCACGGTCACGAAACGCTGCGCAGCGGCCACCACCCGCGGATCGCTCAATACGTCACGTTCGAGCTCTTGACAGGCGCCGCACCAATCGGCGCCGAAATCGATCAACATCGGCCGCTCTTCGTTCAACGCCCTGGACTTCGCGGCTTGGAAATCCTCGGCCCAGTCGATGTGCGATCCGGGAGGAAGCGCCTCCGCCCAGCCTACGATTCCGAGGATCCCCGCTACACATGCCGTGACTCCGATGGCTTTCCGAATGCGAGCCGCTCCGGCGCTCTGGTGAAAGGATAGATGGATGGCCCCCACCAAGACGCCGCCCACTAGCAGTCCCATGGCCATGGCAAGCCAAAGATCGTCGCGCACCGCCGGGCGAGGGAAGGGAAGCAGGCTGCGTAGGTAGTAGAAGGCCAGCGCGAGCATCGCGATGCCGAACGCGCTCTTGGTCCATTCGACCCAGCGACCCGACTTGGGCAGCGTGATCGCGAACGTTCCGACGAACCAGAAAAGCAGACCAATACCCAGCGCGTATACGAAAAGGGCAAGCGCGCCAAATGCGACATTTCCCGTGGTGGCAACCCACGTCAGAAGAACGGCGAGAACCGGTCCAGTGCAGGGCGCTGCGATGAGGCCATTGACGAATCCGAGCGCGAACGCGCCCCGAGCTCCAAAGCCACCCGCGCGAGCGAGGCGCGCCTGAACGCTCGAGGGCAGCGTGAGATCGAAAAGACCAAACATGCTGAGGGCCATGATGGCAAACACGGCGGCTAGCGTGCCGACCACCCAAGGGCTGGCCAGAGCGCTGCCGAACGCCGCGCCGGTCAGCGCTGAAATGATGCCCAGGGGCGTGAACAGCGCCGCAATTCCGAGAACGAAAGACGTCGAAAGCCATGCGGCTTGGACGCGGCTTGGCGCCTGGCGGGCGCCGAACACGCTCACCGTGATGGCGATCATCGGGTACACGCAGGGGGTGAGAGAGGTGGCCAGGCCCGCGAGGAAGATCAGCCCCACGGCACCGAGGTAGCTTCCGCCGTGTAGGGCCGCCTCGAATGGCACTCGGATGTCACTCAGGACATCGGCAGACGCTCGTCCGTGTGCGGTCCAAGCCGCGACGAAACCGAGCCAGCCGACCCAGGTGCCCCAACGCATTCGGCAACTATGGTGCCCGTTTGGTTGACCGTCCACGAAGCGAGGACGTAGCCTGTCGCGGGAACCCGCTTTGCCTTTGGTTTTCCTGCTATTCATTGCCTTTGCCACCGCGGTTTCGGCTGCCCACGCGGGTCGCGACGAGGTGCGGCTCAGCCTCGAACCCATCTGGCGGATGCAGACTTTTTCCGCCTATGTCCTCTTCTTGGGCTTCGTCGTGGTCCCAACAGCCATGTACTTCTACGTATTTCACGGCGATTGGTTTCTCTTCTACTTGGCCGACACGGGCGCGGCCCCCTGGTTATGGGGTATTTTGACCGTGCTCTCGCTGCTCGGAGCCGCAGCTGCCGGGTTCCGTCTGGGCGCGGCGTTTTGCAGGGCCTCACGGGACGTGGCGGCGCGCAGAGCCACCATCGGAGTGCTCTTGATGGGCCTGTGCGTCTGGCCCCTTGCATGGAGTCGCCTTCGTGCGGTCGGTTCGTACCGGCAATTCACGCGGGACTACGGTCTCGTCGCATTCCCCACCAGTCCCGCATGCTACTCGGGCATCGCCATGCTCGTCATCGGCGTGATCGCCTTCGTCTGGGTCGTGATGCGCATCAGCGAGCAGACGCACCAACCCGCCTCTGGCTGAGGACACTCAGGGCGCCGGAAGCATTCCCATGTGCTCGCGCAGGTGCATCGCCGCAGGCGACGCCCAGAACTTCAACGCATCGAGGTACCCGGGTTGGGTGTGAAGATGGACCAAGTCGGACTGCATCTCCGGCGGAATCCGGCTTCGCGTTTCCTGCACGATCGGATCGAGATCGTCACACAACAGAAGAGCGATGCGAGTTGCAGCTCGATGGGCGGCGTTGGCCCAACGGTCGAACTTGACCCGCTTGACCTGTGAGTACGCCAAGGCGGCGTCCTTCACCAGGCGGCGGTCCTTGCGTGGAATCGCCCTTTGCAGTCGCCGAGCTTGGTCGTTCAAAAATTCTTCGTTGGTGAGCCCCGAGCCGAAATCGGGCTTGACGATTCTCGCGGCCGAAGCCAGCAGCACGTCCAACTCCCGTGGAGTGAGCTTCTCGACCGCCGCAAAGCCCCGCGCGATCTGCGTCATGGGACGGGCCAACAAAAACGCCTGTGTTGCAGGGTCTTTCTCCATGATTGTCGCCGGGACGAGCAATGCAGGGTGCGCCCCAAACTCGATGCTGATGTCCCGGTTGCGAATGCGGTGCAGGAACAAGTCGAAATGGTGAATGTCGAGAGCCGCCGCGATTCGGTTTGCCAGCTCGCGGAGCGGGTGATTGGCTTCGGTCGGAAGCCGATCCCGCGTTCCAAGCCCGTACGCTTCGAGATCGGGGGGGTAGAGCTTGGTCAGAGCAGGGCTCAAGGCCGACAGCAGCGCACCGGCTGCCGCATCCTCGGGTCTCGGCGTTCCGAGCTGGTCCAAGACGACCGTGCCGAGCGAATGGGGCCTTACC